>CAKQHC010000082.1 GCA_934234005.1 uncultured Methanomassiliicoccales archaeon
TCCTTTATCTGCGGAAGGACATCGTGGCCCGCGATGACGTTACGCGGAAACTCAATATTTTTGGTCTTAAGGAACTCGCTCAATACATCCCCTCTTTCTTCCGTATGCTGTATGAGTATATCGTAATTTGCTGTTACATGACATTCTGTTTATAAACCACATAAGCCATCAACACATATGTTCCGGGTAACGGTCATTTGCGGAAGTTCCAATAAACACGGATTTTCCAGTCACATCTGTGAAAGGATAAAACATTGCTGTAAATCCGCAGATGCCGGCTGCACCGTAATATATCCTTCCGATATGACAATAAATCATTGTTCCGGATGTGATTCATGCACCGACGGCATTTGTACCGTCGACGACGACATGGCAGAAATTCTCAATGCGGTAAAAGAGTCTGATATGGTCTTTTTTGTAATACCGATTCATTTTTCCGGACCTTCGTCTCTTATGAAGACTGTTATCGACAGATTTCAACCGTTCTGGTTTCACGGCGGGATACCTGAGCAAAAAATACTCGTGCCGGTATTATGCGGAGGCAGCAACAGTCCCTGCTTTGGATACACCGAAGGCATATTGCGTGCTTTTTCCGCAACAACCCGTATGCATCTCATTACACCGTTGAAGATTTCGGGAACCGATGAAATGAATCCCGAAGATACGGACGCCCGTGTAGATGATTTTGTCTGCGATGCAATCAGAAATCGGCAGGTTTTATGATATTGCGGAAATCTCCGAAGAATACCTTTTCGTTGTCATTCGATACGAAAGGCAATGTTGCCGGATGTTCGTCGTAAAGTTCTTCCCATATTTCGCCGGGTACGGACGAATCCGTATCCACTATGCAGGTTCTGCAATATCCGCAATCGATTACCGAATCCAGAACAGAGAACAGATCTCCGCGTTCGCCTTCGATACCGAGTGCATTTCCGTTAATCACAAAAACAGACGGTATTACGCTGTCCGATACCGAGATTATTTCCTTCAGCTCGTTTTTATTGATCACAGAGTGAAGCGGCGCCAAAACATATTCGGCAACGGTGTTGAACGAATCAAATACGTCTTCGACATATTCTATATGGGTCATAAACCAAACATCGTTTCCTTTTAAAGCCATTTTTTTCATTACGTTTTCTTCGAAACGGTTGTGGTTTATGCTGTCGGAATCAACTACGACAACAGGTTTGCGTACAGAATCTTTGAATTGGGATCCTGCCTGCTTGTAATCCGTTTCGAAACCTTCGTCGATTTTACAGCCATTGAAGAATGTATTGCGTGCCATAAGGCGACCGCCCGAACTGGTTGCAAACAAAGCGGGAATTGTCATCTTATGTCCGATACAACCGATGTAATTTAACTTAACTTAACATACGGCGTTAATTCGGAAACAATTATAAACGCTGTTATCAATGGTAAGTACAGGAGGCATCACATGTCGAAATACGTATGTTCGCATTGCGGAACGCTTGTTGATATTTTGTACAAAGGCGGAAACATCCCCGTCTGTTGCGGAGAGGAGATGAAACCCGCGGTTGCCAAAACCGAGGATTTCGTCAAGGAGAAACATGTCCCGTACATCGAGAGGGTCGACGGCGGAGTCCTTGTCAAAGTCGGAAAAGAAGTTGCGCACCCCATGACCGAAGATCACTACATAGTGTTTATCGAGATTTGTGCAGACGGAATCAGAATGAGGAAGACGCTCAAACCTGGAGATGCGCCCGAAGCATTCTTCAAGACGGATGCAAAGGATATTGTTGCATGGGAATTCTGCAACAAGCACGGTCTTTGGAAGTCCAATCAATGATTTTTAAACCAGTTAGGCATCTTACTGGGATATACATCCATCGCGGATAAAAAACAGATGCCATCTTTTTTCTATCGTGAAATGTATTGCGGTACAGAGTGATTGATTATGGCAAAGAAAGGCCAAGATGATCCGTATGAAGGAAGCAAAGCCAAAGCTAGACACGACAAAATCGCCAAGGAGAAACAGGATTCGGTAGATTCCATAAAGAACGACGCCAACCACAAAAGAAGGATAGCCATCCGTCGCGAAGAAAAACGCAAAGAAGCGATAAAAGAACTCCCGCGCGAGGAACGTTCTGCGGCTAAAGCCGAATTGAAAGAAGACATACGCAAGCGCAAATTGGCCGAAAAGGAGGCTAAACGTCTCGAAAAAGAGAAAGAAGCCGAACTCAAAAACGCCAAGCCTCTGTTTAAAAAGAAATCCAAAACTCCAACCGAAGAGGACGAAGCAATCGAAGAGACCGAAGCAGATTCGGCCGTTGTCGAAGAGACCGAAGAGATTGTAGAGGAAAAAACAGAACCGGAATCCAATGAAGACAAACAGTCTGTTAAACAGCGATTGGCAAGGAAAGATTCTGAAAAATAGGCAATAATGGCCAAAAAAGAATAATCCGTTTAAAACGTGTCCGTTGTCAGGCGCGACATCATCTTACCGAACAGTTCCACCTGTTCGGGAGTAAATTCTTTTTCCAGTATGTCGATCGAAGGTCTCATTTTCTCGAAAAAATCATCGTAGTCCTTTCTTGTTGCGGCGGACAGTTTCAGATAACAGACTCTTCCGTCTGTAGTACTTTTGGTACGCTCGATCATTCCTTTTTCCATAAGTTTGTTAAGTCTGATTGTTACGGCGGAACGGGCTACTTTAAGAGAATCCGCGATATGCGACGGTGTGCAACCCTCGCTGAAGTATATCATGTCCAAGTAGAGCATATCCATGTAACTGAGGGTACCTTCCGTGGAATTAATGGACGATAATTCCAGTATAGACATTTCCCTGTACAGTGCTTTCAGGGAATCAATCAGGTCCATGACGCTGTCATTTCATTTCAGTATTTTAAACTGAGTAATCCTTCTGTTTGTCTGTCCGTTTCTTAAATGCGCTGTATTCGCCGCAACGGGTTCTGTTTGTCAAATTTAATTATATTGCAATAATTATAATTCAATAATTATCTATTTATAATTAGAATACTATAATCAATTGTTGCGATAACATGGGAGTTCAGAAGATTTCCGAAATCAATAACGGAAAGTCGGCTATACGATTTGCACTGCCTACAATCATAATGACTGTTTTCATTGCCACATACTCTATGGTGGACGGATTCTTCATATCGCATTTTGTAGGTACGGATGCGGTAGGGGCTACGAATATACTCCTGCCCGTAATCTGTTTGGCAACGGCAACAGGATTCATGTTTTCAAGCGGAGGAACCGCCTGGGTAGGAAAAAAGCTCGGATCGGGTAATTTTAAAGAGGCACGTTCGGACGCTTCCCTTATTGTGCTTGCCGCGCTTATCGTGTCGTCGGTCATAGCGGCATCATGCATACTGTGTATGAACCGCCTGGTAAGTTTTTTGGGAGCCGACGAGGTATTATTCGACTATGCATACGAATACGGCACGGTTATCACGGCATTTTTCCCGTTGTTAGTAATGCAGACTGTTTTGGGGCAGTTTGTTATCGCATCCGGAAAGCCGATTCACTCTATGGTTTCGTTCATAGCGGGAGGCATTACAAACATACTTCTCGATTACGTTTTTATCGTACATCTCGGAATGGGCGTTACCGGAGCGGCATTGGCTACAGGAATAGGTGCGTTATTGCCGGTCGCAGCAGGATTGTACTTATTGTCCCGGAAGGATTGCGAGCTTAAACTTACCAAGCCGTCAAAAAATCTTCGTGTACTTTTCGGATCCTGTTCAAACGGAGCATCCGAGATGGTTTCCGAATTATCGATAGCGGTGACATCGATGCTGTTTAACATATCGATGATGCAGTGTGCAGGAGCGGATGGTGTTGCGGCAATAAGTGTGATTCTGTATGTGCAGACGTTTGCGGTATCTGCTGTTGTCGGATATACGACCGGTACCTCGGCCGTAGTTGCGTACAATTACGGAGCCGGCAATAAAAAGTGTCTGAACATGATGTTCCGTAACGGTTTGTGCATCTCGGCATTGATTTCATCGGTTTTCTTTACCGTGCTGTTTGTATGCGGTTCCGATCTTGCGGTTCTTTTTGCAGGCGATTCGCCGGTTGTAAGAGACATGATCGAAGAAGGAACGTTCATTTTTTCGTTCGGATTTTTGATGGCGGGATTCAACATATTCGCATCGGGATTTTTTACGTCCCTGTCGGACGGCAGGAGTTCCGCGGTAATTTCGGCGTTCCGCGGCATTCTGATTCTTGCGCCGTCCATAATGTTGCTGTCATCAACGTTCGGAACCACAGGGATATGGTTTTCCGTCCCGATAACCGAATTGACGACGTTGTGCATTTCGGCATATCTGTTGGTAAGAAGGATGCCCGGATATGGCATTACATTACGTAGAGGAATCAAAAACCGCAGCACGGAAATATCGGACAATACCTGATTCTGCTACGTATTTAGTTTCTGCAGAGGCAATGCACATCTGACTGTGTCTGAAATATTACAATGCAGTTTATTTATGCATCATAATACATGATATGTACATTTTTTCCGTCTTTTGTTTAGTCTTAATTTCAAATATAATAAGTGATTCGCATTATTGTGGTAAATGGTTCGTTAACGCAGGAACAAAGATTTAATGAGGCCGCATCCAAGGATGTTACCGAAGTTTTAAGACTACTGAATACAAGACCGGAAGGGCACTTCAACGAGGAAGTTACAACGTCCCGTATCCATTACGGAAAGAATGAAATTTCCTCAAACGTAAGATTTGCCGTTCTTAAAAGGGTCTATCATTCATTTGTAAACATATTCACAGTTGCATTGGCGTTTTTCGCTATGATGTCTATGGCAATGGACGGTTGGACGCCCAGCGAATCCACCTATATTGTTACAACACTCATCCTGGTCAGCGGTATTCTTACGTTTGTACAGGAAACCCGCGGTGACAAGGCAGCATCCAAACTTGTCAGTATGGTCACGACTATAATTACTGTCCGCCGCGAAGGGGTTGAGCAGGAAATAGATTCCAAGGATTTGGTTGTCGGAGATATTCTGATTCTCGATACGGGAGACGTAATACCTGCCGATGTCAGAATTATCGTGTCCAATCACCTGAAAGTGGATCAATCGGCACTCACCGGCGAATCCGAAGAAGTTTCGAAGGACGAAATGCCTGACAGTCCGTCCAAAGGTATACTCGGATGCAGCAATATGGCTTTTAACGGAACGAGCGTAATGAGCGGTTCCGCCGAAGCAGTGGTTGTGGCCGTCGGAGACGATACAATATTCGGCAATATGGCCGCAGAACTCAGCAAGAAAAGGGAGCAGACAACTTACGACAAAGGAAGCAAGAAGATTGTCAAACTTCTGCTTTCGATTATGGCTGCCATGATTCCGTGTGTTTTCCTTATTATGTCCGCCAAAAGCGGTTGGGACATGTGGGATCCGTTTTTATTTGCGGTCGCGCTTGCGATAGGCCTTATGCCGGAGATGCTCGCTACAATCGTGGCAACGAATCTCGCCAAAGGATCCATAGATATGGCCAAGAAAAAGGTCATAGTAAAGGATGTAAATTCCATTCAAAATCTCGGAGCCATGGATGTGCTGTGTTCCGATAAGACCGGTACGTTAACGCATAACCGCATTTCCGTGAGGGAATGCAGTAACATATACGGTAACAAAAGTTCGTTTGTTACGCGTCTTACCGTGTTAAACGCACACAATCTTACTTCTGCCACAAATCAGATTGACTGGGCAATCGACGAATTTGCCGAGGAGAACTTGTTGGTCGAGGAAAGAGATTCATACAAGTATGTCGCCGATATGCCGTTCGATTTCGTTAAAAGACGTGCCACGGTCGTAGTCGAGGATACTGTGGGCAAACAGACCATAATTACCAAAGGCGCAATACCGGAGATTCTCTCCATATCCTCTTCATACCGCGACGACAACGGAGACATTCACGATTTGGATGACCAGTCTATCAATAAGATTCTCGGAATGATCGAATGGTATTCGTCGAAAGGAATGCGTATGCTGGGAGTCGCATACAGAGATATCGAACTCAGAGGAGAGCTGGACGAAACCGACGAACACGACATGATAGTCGCGGGTTACGTGCTCTTTGTCGATCCGGTTAAGGAAAGCGCCAGAGGGGCGGTGCAGTCTCTCAAAGACTACAATGTAGACGTAAAGGTGCTCACCGGAGACAACGAATATGTCACGGGATATGTCTGCAGCGAATTGGGTATTTCGACAGAAAACACACTTACGGGACCCGATATCGATTTCCTTTCAGACAACGAGCTCAGAGATGCGGTCGAAACTTCGAATGTTTTTGCCAGACTTACGCCGGATAACAAGGCACGTGTGGTTAAAGCACTCCGCGCCAACGGCCATACCGTCGGATTGATCGGTGACGGAATAAACGATATTGTTGCCATGAGATCGGCAGACGTAAGTCTTTCCGTAGACATTGCATCCGATATTGCCAAGGAAACCGCCAATATGATTCTTCTCGAAAAAGATCTCAATGTTTTGAAAGAAGGAGCCATAGAAGGCAGAAAGGTCTACGTCAATTCCGTA
>CAKQHC010000083.1 GCA_934234005.1 uncultured Methanomassiliicoccales archaeon
ATGCGATACAGTTGGCAATACACGTATCCCCGGACACTCTCTCCACAAGACGGGAATTGTCTGTCGAAACATCGGTTTCCAACAGTTTTTCGATTCCACGGTGAGTATAACCCAAACTAGGATTCAATTCTATTACGGATTCTCCCGCCACACTGAATCTGAAATGGCCCGGTTCGATTATACCTGCGTGTACAGGCCCCACAGGCATTTCGAATATCCCATCGCCGTTCGTTGCATTGTGTTTTAGAGGCACCCTTATTTCCGTAGTTTTATCGTATGGTTCTTTTTGAAGCGGATGGCCGCTTCCCTTACGCCTATATACAATAGGGTCGCAGTCGTTGTAAAACGATATGTTACTCATTTCGTTCATCAGACGCTGATACGGAAGGGCGTAAGGGAATATATCGGATATGTCGGAAGCATAACCTTCGTGTTCGGAAAAAATTCTGACAACGTCATCGCCTTTTCTCAATACGGCATTCACGGTTCCCGATGTTGATTCAGAGGGTTCTTCGGCAAAAAATGTCATCAAACGATATCCCTTGGATGCATATTGCGAACATTGTTCCGCAAAATCATGTTTGTATGCCGATAATTCCGTTATCACTTAAAACACCTCCAAAACAGAAACTGCATTATTCAGCCAATTTTGAACTGTTTCCGGCATAAACAGTCCGGCAATCAACGTACATACAAGAAGGAACACAATCGGAACATATCTGCAATACGAATGATGGGGATTGATATTTCTGTCCGTATCGCCGGAAAGCATTGGAAATACATGTCTGACAAAACCTGCAAACACTACAGAAAGAAGTACTATCATCAAACCCGCTGCCCAGTACATTCCCGAATCCAAAGAGGATGATATCAGACTCAGTTCTCCTATGAATACGGCAAAAGGCGGAGCGCCCACTATTGCCAGTGTACCTGCTGCCATCAAAAATGATGTAAGCGGCATTTTCTTGGAAACTCCATGTATTTCGTCCATCGTACGGGTTCCGTAAGATTGTATGATATTGCCTGCGGAAAAGAACAAAATCGGTTTGGTTACAGAATGGGCAACCATCTGAATTATAGCCGCAGAAATTGCCAACGGAGTACCGATTCCAAAGCCTATTGCTATCAGACCCATATTCTCTATAGACGAATATGCGAGCATTCTTTTCAGATCCTTTGAGGTTATTATGAAAAATGCTGCGGCAAAAAGAGATATGAATCCGAATATTAACAGCATCGTGGATGCAAATCCTGGAATGGCAATCTCGGACACGGCATAAAATCTCAATATTCCGTACAATGCGCAATTCAACAGAACTGCGGAGAGCAATCCGCTTACAGGACTAGGTGCCTGGCTGTGGGCATCCGGAAGCCATGAATGCAACGGGGCAAATCCCACTTTCGTTCCGAATCCGATGATAATCAGAGTCATGGCCATCTTCATCATAGTGGGATCCAGAGAATCGGCTACGGCCATAAGAGCGGGCCAATCAAAGGCAGAATCGGAATCTATGTATCCGAGGCCTGCTGCGTAAACCAAAGTCATTCCTGCCAAAGCCAATGTGATTCCGACGGAACACAGGATTATGTATTTCCATGATGCTTCCGTAGCCTCGTCGCTGTGATAGAAGCCGACCAAAAACGTGGAAACAATCGTAGTTGCACCGATACCGATCCACACTATGGCCATGGAACGCACCGTGAACGTAAGTATCATTATACTTACAAATGCTGCAATCAAAAGATAGTATGTGCCGTGCTCTCTGTTCTCTATCTTCCCTTCTTCAAGTTCCAGTCCGATATATGCCCTGGAATAGAAAGATGCTGCGCATCCGATTATGGCCACCAGCATCATGAATACCGACGAAAGCGAATCTACATAGAACGCACCTTCGTCCACGGTTTCCCCGCCGAGAATGGGATAACAGAATATTCCGCACAGAACTGCCAAAATTGCCATACATACAGGTATGACGGTGCTTACCTCCTTCCTGTTCCTCAAAAACCATCCGCAGATTACGGATACGGCCATAACGGCCATCATAGACAGAAGAACCGAATTCATTCTTTCAACCTCCTCAGGAAAGACGTATCGACGGAATTGAAGGATTTGTTTATCCTATTCGCAAATATACCGATAAGTATCAGCGAAACAATGACATCGAAGAATGCCCCGAGTTCCACTATCAGCGGCATTCCGTGCGATAGGGCCAATGCTCCCAGGAACAATCCGTTTTCAATCATCAGCAAACCGATAGTTTCGGTTATCGCTTTCTTCCTTGTGCACATAGTCAAAAGACCGATAAGAATAATTGACATCGACAACGCCAAACAATTGCGTTCGACACTGCCGAACGAAACCAGAAGAGGCTCCGTTATGTAATATGAAATTATCATCATGGTGGCCGAGAGCAATAAGGAGCCGGGTATGCCTATATTAAGTTCCAATTCTTTTCCGACGTTGATTTTGCTCATGATATAGTTCATCATTTTCGGCATTACCAGTACTTTGATCAGCAATGTCAGTCCGCACATGATGTAGATGTGCGGCGTATCATATGCGTATGCCACAATTCCGGCAAGAATCGCCAAAAACAGAGATTGCATGGTAAACATGGTAATCAAAGGCTTCATCCTCGTACTGGCGATAGCCATTATAGACATCAGTAACATCAAAACCGCAAACAAATCTATCAAATTGGCAGTAATTGCATCCATTTTAATCCCTCACAGAATGTACAATGCGATCATTGCCAACAACGATAACGCAAATGATACGGTCAACAGATTGGGTGCTTTGAAAAGTCTTGATTTGCATAATGCAGACTCAATTGCCGATAACAGAAATGCAACAAGGACCATTTTTACGATAACGACTGCCAATCCGATGATTAAATCCTCGGCACCTAATGTCGTCGATATGCCCCATGGGAAAAACATGGAACTTATCAATGCCATGAAAACAGTCAATCTGAGCATTGAGGAGAATTCCATAAATGCCAATCCGCGTCCTGAGTATTCCAACAGCATGGCTTCATGAATCATTGTCAATTCCAAATGGGTCGTAGGGTTGTCGAACGGTATTCTCGAATTCTCGGCCAACATAGTGATTATAAACGATACGCCGGCAAGAATCAGAGACGGCCCTACAGCCGTAAATCCCAATGTTGTTATGACCTCGGATATTTCTCCCATGTCTGTTCCGCTTCCGGTTAAAACGGCCAAAGTTGCTATCGAAAGAAGAAGAGCAGGTTCGACCAGAACGGAAAACATCATTTCTCTGCTGCTTCCCATTCCGCCGAATGTCGACCCTCCCTCCAAACCTCCGAGAACCATTGCGAATCTGAACATCGTCATGAGGTATACGGCAGCTATAAGCCCACCTACGGGTGCCAAGATCCCAGTGTAGAAGAACGGAACCATCATTGCCAAACCCAGCATGGATACCATACAGACATACGGCACCGCACGGAACAGCCATGAACAGTTGCGGGAAGTAACCGAATCCTTTCTGAGCAACTTGGCCAAATCTCTGTATGGCTGAATGATGCTAGCCCCTATGCGGCCTTGCATCAAGGCTTTGAATTTGGAAACTATTCCCGACATGAGCGGGGCTATCGCAACAATCAGGACAAACTGCAAAATCACTACAACCGTTTCTGCGCAGATCATAACAGTCTCACCGCCAGAAGAGCCGCTACAAGCGTTATAAGAATGTATGCTAAGTAAGACTGGATATTACCGGTTTGAATGCGCGAAACCTGCCTGGATACAAATTCCATTGCCTTTCCGATCGGTTCGTAAATGAATCTCACAAACGGTTCCTTGAACCTTGTCCTGAAATATCCTCCCTCAATATGGGATTCGTCGCCGTAAAACGGATGGAACACCCTTACGATAGGTTGTGAAAATCCTTCCGACGAATATTGCATCTTCTCGTCCAGGTACCCTCCGCAACCCCATGTTTCGGTAATTTCACGCTTATGCTTGAACAAACGAGTTACCGCGAACAAAACTACTGCGATTCCGGCGATCATCAATGCTAGTGTAAGAGGTTGCATGTTGCCGGACAGACTGTTTCTGTATGCGGGATCCAAAGCCGTAATCGACGAAACCGCCTCTGCGATTCCGTCCATAATGTATGATGCGAACACTCCCATCAAAATACACGAAACCGCAAGAAACACAAGCGGCATTATAGATCCTTTTCTGATTTTCTTCGGAGATGCCGCGCCCCGGGATCTGGGGCGTCCGAGGAATATAAAGCCGTATAATCTGGCGTACGCCGTTGCGACAATCATTCCCGATACTCCCATAAGGGCGATGAGCAACGGCATCAATATTCTTAATTCGGATGTTACCGCATCGCTTCCCATCAATGCCTGCAGCATAATCCATTCGCTGACGAATCCGTTGGTGGGCGGAATTGCGGATAAGGACGCTATGCCTATGAATGCAACCACAGACAGAGTCGGTAGCACACATGCAAGTCCTCCGTATTTGCCCATCTTATGCTCTCCGGTAACATCCTCTATCGAGTCAACGCTTAGCAGCATCAACGACTTGAACACAGAGTGGTTCAGTGTGTGAAGCAATGCCGCAATAACTGCCAATGTCTGAAGAGGTCCTGTGGTATCGCTGAAAATCATAGATAGCGAGAGAAACATAGTCACGAGCGCCATATTTTCCATCGATGAATAAGCAAGAATTCTCTTGGGCTCATTCTGAATCATGGCCTCCATAGCACCCCATAAAGCAGTTACGGCACTCAATCCGCATACTGCCGCTGCAACCGGTACAGTATATTCGCCTATACCTATGTATGAAAAAACGGATTTGAAAAGAACCAATACGGCAACGTTCGAACATACGGTAGTAAGAAGAACCGATGTGTGGGTGGGCGATTCCGCATACATATCCGGCATCCATGCATGGAACGGCACCGTACCCAATTTGGAACCGAATCCGATAAAGAGCATTATAATCAGTATGCTTGAAACAGTAGGTCCCAAAACGGTCGAAAGACCGGTCCACTGGGTGAAATATTCCGTACCCGTTTCAACCCACATATATCCGAACACACACATTATTAAAAGTCCGCCTATGTGCGTAATGGCAAAGAACAACCATCTCGAAAAATCGTCTTTTCCGTTGTCCGCAAGTATGAATGTGATTAAAGATACGCACTCCCAAGTCAGCAGAAGGAGAATGACGGTATCGGCAATCATACACAACATGCACGAAAGGAAGAGTCCGCAGACCAATCCGGAATATTTTGGAGTATAATTATGGCCGCTGTGCGTCATATGTATAATCGTCATAAGGAAAACCGCCGACGATACCGAAACAAATATGGAACTCAACGGATCGACCGAAACGGCATAATCTCCCAAAGCAGACGATACGGGCACGGTATACGAAATTCCGTCAAGATATGCCCTGACCGGATAACATGCTATGCCTGCAATACAGGATATCGTGCACAGTATGTTCGATAATTTTCCAACGTTACCTTTTTTGGATATTCCCGCAAACATACCGACGGCGGCCGGGATGATCAATATCATTAGGTAAGCGATGGCTAGCGCTGACTCATCGAATGCGACCATCCAAGAACACTTCCGGAATCCGCGTTAATCAATGCATTAAATAAATGTTGCCAATAGATATGTCTGAAAATGAACAGATTTATCGTTACAGGTAAATAAAAAGGGTTTTCCCGTTAAAAGGCAAAATACGCAACATTTAACGGGTTGTGTAATTCCGGTCATTCGGCCATGTGCCTGAGAACATACTGCAGGATTCCGCCGTTTGCGATGTAATCCACTTCGGCCGGAACGTCTACTCTGCATACAGTGTCGAATTCGAGTTTCTTACCGTCTCTGTATGCCGTAACTCTGACAGTACACTTCGGTTCGAGATCGGACAGATCGATATCGAATGTTTCGGTTCCGTCTAGCTGAAGGGTTTCCGCATTCTGGCCGGGGAGATACTGCAAAGGTACGATTCCCATTCCGACGAGATTGGACCTGTGGATTCTTTCGAATGATTCTGCAATCACGGCTCTGACCCCCAACAGGAGCGGTCCCTTGGCAGCCCAATCCCTGGAACTTCCGGTACCGTATTCCTTTCCTGCCAGAACCACGAGGGGAGTCATCTCCTCTTCGTATTTCCTGGAAGTCTCGAATATCGTTCCCTTGCTTCCGTCGGGGAAGTATACGGAACAGCTTCCTTCGGAACCGGGTACGAGCAGGTTTCTGAGCCTGACATTCGCAAATGTTCCGCGAACCATTACCTCGTGATTTGCTCTTCTGGATCCGTACGAATTGAAATCTTTGGGTTCGACTCCTCTCTCGGTCAGATATTTTCCGGCATCAGAATCCGCGGAGAAGACGCCTGCCGGCGATATGTGGTCGGTTGTTATGGAATCTCCCAACTTAGCAAGACATCTGGCTCTGTTAATGTTCTTTATGCACGGTTCCTCAAAGATATCGTCGAAGAACGGAGGGTTTCTTATGTATGTGGATTTCTCGTCCCAGCT
>CAKQHC010000084.1 GCA_934234005.1 uncultured Methanomassiliicoccales archaeon
TGCCGATTTGATGGTTTCTAAAATTAAGTTGACATGCTCCGGAGGACCTCTTATCCGGATGTCCGTCATATCTTTACCCCGTTCAGTTCATCGAATTTCTTTGCCATCATTAGTGGTACAGAAATCTGACTTACTAATCCGGGCGGGTCCACTTGCATTAGCGAGTAATTTAGATTTTTTTGTTGTGGTAAACATATATCACAGACCACTTCTTTAATTAGGCGGATTTCCAGTGTTGATTTATTATACACTAAACAGTACAATATGGTAGTTGGAGTGAATCTGAATATTTATGGCATCCTCTTTCTTGATTTCAGTTTTCGTTTATGCGCAGATTGGATCCGTTCAATGTCGCGTAGTAAATCATAACCCGATAATAGTTGCTGAGATACAATTATATATGAAATAAGCGTGCTATGTGTTAGCACACAACACGGTGATGGCATGTTTGGAAAAAACGTTAGAATGGAACGCATCGTAGACAGAAACACAGGCAATTGCGTTATAGTGCCGATGGATCACGGAATCAGCGTAGGCCCTATACAGGGTTTGGTCAATTTTAAGAAGACTGTAGATGACGTTGCTTTCGGAGGAGCTACGGCAGTACTCATGCACAAAGGTATGGTCCCCCACGGACACAGAACTTCCGGCCATGACGTAGGATTAATACTTCATTTGTCTGCATCTACAGATATCGGTGTCAATTCACAAAGCAAAGTACTTGTGGCTTCCGTCGAGGATGGTTTGAAACTCGGAGCCGATGCCGTTTCTATTCACATTAACGTAGGTGCCGAGTCAGAACCGCAGATGTTGTCCGATGCCGGAAGGATTTCCAGCAGTTGCATGGAATGGGGAATGCCGATGATTGCTATGACATACGCCAGAGGCCCATCGATAAAGGATTCTTTCGATCCCGAATGTGTGGCACATGCCGCAAGAGTGGGTGCGGAACTCGGAGCGGATATAGTCAAGTGCAGTTACACCGGAGACATAGATTCGTTTTCAAGAGTGGTAGACGGCTGCCCCGTACCGATTGTAATCGCCGGAGGGCCGAAGATGGATTCGGACTTAGACATACTTAATATGGTTTACGACTCGTTGCAGGCAGGAGGACACGGCGTTTCGATAGGCAGAAATGTGTTCCAGCACAAAGACGTAAGGGGAATAATGGCTGCAATCTCGGATATAGTGCTTCATGGAGCTAATGTCAAAGAAGCAATGGTCCATCTTCCATGATGCGGTAACCAACATATATCTGCATCATTGTGTCATGTTGCCATGTGGGAAGAATCAGTGATATTGTGGTTCGATTCGATCGGTTCCGATATATCGGACTGCATTATGCTATCTGTAACCCGCATGGCAACCGCAGGCTTGATATGGATATGCTTGGCAACAATCCTGTTTTGTATATCAAAACAATACAGAAAAGTAGCTTTGTTTATGGTTGTTTCATTGATTTTGGCGTATTTTATCACAGATGTAATCATAAAGCCGACTGTGTGCCGTATAAGGCCTTTTGAAGAACTCGGATTGGAAATTCTTATTCAAAAACCCACGACATCGTCTTTTCCTTCCGGACATACCGCATCATCATTTGCCGCCGCGACATACGTTTACCTTGTCAACCGTCGTTATGGAAGCGTACTTCTGGCATTTGCGGCAACAGTAGGGATTTCCAGAATGTATCTTCTGGTTCATTGGCCTACGGATGTGTTTGCAGGAGCAATTATCGGTATTGTCTGTGCGTACACTGTTTACAGAATGTCTGTTTATTTTGAGCGCGAGGAAAAGAATTCCTTGGTTTGATTATTTAAAACCGGATTTTTGAATTTTTGTTTGAAATCTTTGTCCAAGATTATTTTTTCTTTTTCAAATTCAGAGTGTACGATTTTTTTGTAATCAACTATGTTTTTGGGATTGGTAACGGTTGAAATACGTGTCATGTCCGTAGCAGTGCAGTCGATACAGTATCCAAATTGACTGTCGGTAAGTTTTGACAGAGAAATATCAATGCAACCCAATATGAAATAAATACAAGGATTTTTCATATAATCTGTGTGAAATTTCAAACCGAATGTGAGAGGTTGCGTATTTTCGATCGATATGTCGATGCCTAAGTATTGTGTGTATCTTCTCAGAATCGCAAACACGTTATTAAAGTCCCAATCGGTAAGCCCGTAAAGAACCATTAGGCGTGAACCGAGATTGAACATGAGTCTGTCGCAGTTAACTCCCAAACATCTCATGCTTTGTATAAAATATTGGCCGAATCCTCCTGTAAATCCGGAAACTTCCAGAGAATTGTTTATGGATGACTGTATTCCTCCGCAATCGCATTCGACACCGTTTCCGTCCATGAGAATATCGCATTTTGTACAATAATGAACAATTCCTTTCGTATTGTGAAGCAATTCAAGATATCCCATTTTTACAAGTTTTCTGATATTCATCGTAACTGTTGAACGCGAAGAAGCAGATTCTTCTACCAGTTCGGTTACCGTTTTCGGCAGTTCTTTCAGTAAACGGAGTATTGTTATCTGTATCGGATTTGTAATAATCCGAGTTGCATTGCCAACAGAAATCATTATGAATTCCTGTTTAACTCCGCTATACAACTTGACAGGTCTGTACGGTTGAAAAATTCTATTTTCGCTGACGAATTTTACGGTTATGTGGGATTCGTCACAACGGGTGTAGTCGAATTCTTTTGAATATGAAATGTCGGTAGCATACTCAAGCCACATTTGAAAAAGCATTATGCATGCTTTTATGAACTGAACATTGTCGCACGGGCCGTAAAACACTATAATCAGCGGTTTGCTGCGGAACAGCGCTATATTGAATCCGACACACAGTTTTTTAAAAAGATTCATGATGGGCTGTATAACCTCGTCAACAGATCCTTTTGGAATCATTTTGTATGTGTTAGAACATATGTTTACGGCATATGTTTGCCATATTTTGTCAAGATTTATGCCTACGTCTTCTGCATAAATGGAAATATAGCTCGAAAACATAAGCGGAGATCTGTAGTTTGCGATTTCATTTCTTATTTTGATACCAATGACGTCTCTGTATGGGCAATCATCAATTCCGGACAGCACGGTCCTTCCGATGATGCGGTATTTTCCGCGATCTCCCGGTTCCTTGAATATTATATGTGATTCCATTAATTTGGACAGGATGTATTTGAGAGTTGACGACGGTACGTTAATAGAAGATGCAATACCGTTATAGTTCATGGATTTTCTTTCTTCCAACAGCCTGTATACGGCAATCTGCTTGCTGTCAGTCACAGGCACCAATCCCAAATCGGTATTGATTATGAGATACCCGTCACTGACATCATCCTGTTCATTCACGGAGGGGCATTCGATTTAACATATATTAATCTGGTTTGTATGCTTCCAATCAAGTAGTACAATCAGACATTTTTTATTGGAATGGGTACGTGTCGGTGTATACACGCGTCAATCATACGTAATATCATACTGTTATTGCATGCGACGGTTTCCTGACTTATACAAGCATTGTTTGAACGTTATGTGCCGACGGACAATCAGAATTCTTCATTTACGATGTCGGAAAGTATTCTGAGGTTATTCATATTGTTGGCTGCAAGAACAGCTTTCCCTTCGCTATACGATACCTTTTCCCCGTGAATTCCGCAAAAAACACCTCCTGCGGCTTCTACGCATACAAGTGCAGCGGCATGATCCCACGGCATCAGGCGGATTTCGAAATATAAATCGACAGCTCCCTCGGCCAGCATGGAAAGTTCTCCGGCTGCGGTTCCTATGCGTCTGATGTCGTTGCATATGGGGTGCATGCGTTCGCTTACTTTGAAACACCGAAGCGAGAGACTTTTATCATAGGCACTCCACGCGGTACACAGCAGAGAATCTTCGATAGATCTGTCGGATACCTTGATTCTTTTTCCGTTTTTTTCGGCACCGTATCCGATTTCTCCTGTATACAGAGAATCGGTAAACGGATTATATACGACTCCTATGTGCGGTTTGCCGTTTTTCAAAAGGGCTATCGACACCGTAGCCTCGGGTATTCCGCGGGAATAGTTTGTAGTTCCGTCAATAGGATCGACAATCCATGTGTATCCGTTTTCAAGAATTTTGTTGTCGTCGCCTTCTTCACCTATGAATACAGAGTCCGGAATGAGATTCAACAATTCATTTTTCAGAAATTTTTCGTTTTCAATATCCATCGATGTAACAAGATTTTCCCTGGTTCCCTTGTTTGCAACCGTAAATTTATGTACGGACGCTATTCTCTTTCCGGAGCGGATTGCAATATCCGCGATTTCAGTCTTCATCGGGGACAAAGATGCAATAATGATTTTAACGGTTGGCGTCAGTTACCGTGATATGTCCGATTTTGCGGATACCGAAGACATGATCAGTCTCATGCAGCGCAGGATTGTAAATTCCAATGCAAAGGTTTTGGTAATATTCGAAGGCCGCGGTACCGAATTGGTCAGCAAGACCGTCAATTCGTTTATGAATTATTTTGAGCCGAGAGGCGTTTCATATTCATATTTCAACGTGGAGAGCCATATAGATCCGCGTAACCTTCTCCGTTATATTTCCAGAGAACCGGAAGACGGAAAAATAGCGATATTCGACGGTTCGTGGTATACCAGAATGCTCGATCGCGCATCGAAGAATATAGATATATCTGATATGCGTCGCGTGGCACTTGGCTTGGAGAAGTATTTTGTGGATAACGGCGTTATACTTTTCAAAGTATTCGTCGATTCCGAGGATCCCGAACATCTGAGAAAGCCCAAGAAAGAGCGTACGTTTCTCGATTCCGTATATCACGACGACTGGTCGGAGAAAGCATCATCAGACGTCATACGTTCGACATCTGTAGATTACGCTCCGTGGACAGTCGTCAAAGGGACCGATGCGGATGTATTGGCAGACAAGATATCCGGTGCGTTCCTTGACCTGGTTTCATACAGATTGGAACACGGCTACGACAGCAAAGCCGAACAGGTAATTCCGATATTTCCAAATCCGCGTAAAGATGCCGATCTGTCGCGTACTTTGGACGGAGAATATAAGAAACTAAAATCCGAATATTCCAGAAAACTCACTGAATTGCAGTCAAAACTTGCCGCTTCTGACAGGACATTGGTTCTTGTGTTCGAAGGCTGGGATGCCGCAGGCAAGGGCGGAACCATAAAACGCGTTACAAAGGCTTTGAACCCCCGCGGGTATTACGTACGTTCCGTGTCGGCACCGGTTACAACCGAAAAATCTCATACGTATCTGTGGAGATTTGCTGTTTCTATGCCCAAAACAGGACACATCGTAATTTTTGACCGTTCCTGGTACGGCAGAATGATGGTGGAACCGATCGAAGGATTCTGCTCTTCCGAAGAATACGGACGTTCCGCACAGGAAATTCGCGGATTTGAGAAAGTAATCAGTGATGCAGGGGCAATTATTCTGAAATTTTGGTTGGATATTTCTCCCGAGGAACAATTGAAAAGATTCGAGGCCAGAAAATCAGATCCTGTAAAAGCGCACAAAATTACCGACGAGGATTGGCGCAACCGTGAAAAATGGGGTAAATACGAGGAATTTATCGACCGCATGATTTCATCCACCAATACGCAATATGCGCCATGGATTGCCGTTGAATCAGAGAGCAAGAAATATGCCAGAATAAAAGTGATGAAGACCATAGTGGACACATTGGAAAGGGAACTCGGTAATCGATTCGACAATTGACGGTATTATCATTCGACAGCGTTATATACTGTCTGGAGATACCATTGTTAAATGGTTGACGAGTTCAGACAGAAAATCGCAGGCGAGATTGCTTTAGCCTCCGATCCCAGCAGGATTATCCGCAAATGGAGGGAAGAATTCGGTCTTTCCCAACATCAGCTTGCAGATGCCATGGGTGTGTCCCATTCGGTAATCAGCGATTATGAATCCGGGAGACGCAAATCCCCCGGAGTAACCGTTGTGAAGAAGTTGGTCGATGCGCTGATTGAACTCGATAAGCAGAATGGTTCGCCCGTAATCTCAAAGTACAATCCCGATGTGAAGATGGACTGCATCATCGCTATGGATGAGTTTCCCGGAGGAATCGGAATTGTCGATTACATCGATGCCATCGAGGGTACGAATCTCAATCCCGACCGCGTTATGTCGAAAACACTGTTCGGTTATACGATAGTGGATTCTCTTAAAGCCATTCTGTCCTTAGGTTCTCAGGATTATCTGAAAATATACGGATGGAATATAGAGCGGGCATTGATTTTCACAAACGTTCATTTCGGACGTTCGCCTATGGTTGCCATAAGAGCCCACCCGCTCACACCCGCTATGGTGGTGTACCAAAATCCCGACCAGATAGATCCGCTTGCCGTTAAGCTTGCCCGTTTGGAGGGGATTCCGTTGGTGTCCACAAGGT
>CAKQHC010000085.1 GCA_934234005.1 uncultured Methanomassiliicoccales archaeon
TTTCTATCCTCATTTGGGAATATATGTACCATACCCAACAGTCGCTATTCGACAAAGCGATTATCGGTGTTTTGGGAGCATTGAATTTAGAAATCTCGGGAATTTATCTGAATATTGCCAGTTTTTTGTCTGTGTTCCTTCTGTTTACTTTTACGACCGCGGGCGTTCTGACGGTGATATGCGCATATCTCAGGAATTATGTGGTTAATGTTTTGATTAATATGGAAAATCATGCCACAGCCGGAATCAGAGGAAAAGCCGAAAAATTCTTCATGATCCCGGAAATAATAGATGTGAAGAGAATAGATCTGGAGCCGATTATCTACAAAGACAGATTTGATAAAGAAGGATTCAAATCATTGACTTTGTACATTATTGTAATGGGTTTTACCATATCTTCGTATATGTTCGTCAACCCTTATTTTCTTGATTCGTTCAGTTGGAAGATGCTGTTGGCAATAATGCTGTTGCTGTCGATGTTTATTCCTTGTTTAATAATACCTTGGCAACTTTTCAAAACACTGGGGGCCAAAGCAATCTCTGACGGAAACAGAGATTATTATTTGTGGTCCGGTGCCAAGAACAGACTCTTCACTTCATTTCTTGCCCTTAGTTCGTTTTCGATGATGTTTTTACTGTCTCTGTATTTCGGTCACGACATATCATCGATATTGTTTAATTACGTTGCATACCTGATGCCGCTGATTTTCGTAGCATGTTCGATTTCTTTTATCTATACAAACAACTTCAGTTTGAATCTCAGCAAATCGATATTTGTTAATTATTACGAGAAAAACGGGCAGATACAGAAACAAGATAAGGTATCTTGAACGAACGTTAGTAAATCAGGAGGAATAACGCAAATCTGTATCTGCAAGAGTTGATTTTCCTTTCTTCTATAAAATATTTTTGTAACTTTTTGTCTAAATTAATGTACAAAAATATACATAGCAGGTTTATATTGGAATATAGAGCCATGTTTAAAACATTTATTTCTAATTTTTGTTTTTATGCTAAGCCGTCACTCATGTGATGTTCTGTTTAGAGGAATCAAATTATTATAATTTTACAATTGGCAGTAATGCGCTGTGAATTCATGTAATATTATACGGTTTCGGAAATGCGAACAATGCATATGCGGATATTGTAAAGAGAATTTAATTACTCTTGACCGACGAGAAAATGAATCTTATTGTCAGTTGCAGAATTACATGCAACATGAAAATTCGGGAACAGTCTAGATATGAAAATGTTGTACTGAATAGAGATGAAAAAGTGTTGCAACGGTCGGTATCGAGAAAGGCATCCGGAAATACAAGTGTGCAGAATGCGGATTAATATTTACGTTATATGCGGTCGCATATTAAAACCGCCGGCGAAATATCAACAAGATTTTGTTGCCGTTCCGTGATAAGGGTTTGAAACCTACCAAAACGCCCTGATGACTGTTTTCGCCGTATTTCGACTAGCAAATGTCATATTTTTGCAATATGCAGATTTATTCAACAGCACAGAACGGAAGCCTCTTCGATTTTTTTTTACAAACATAATATTTTACAACAGTCTGTTCATAACCGGGTAGCAATCTCCGTTCAGCGCATATGCGGGCTATCGAAATTTAATTCGTTTCATTCAGTTGGTGACCTAGCACATTGTTTTTTCTTGCAATTTGTTTATTAATGGAATGCTTATACGTATTACTATGTCATCTGATCCTGGATATGATGCGATTTGTAAGGCTAAGAATCAGGCCGAAAGCGGTAATCCGGAAGGAGCCGTCAAGACGCTTGAGGATTATCTGATTACAGATCCGCACAATACAAAGGTGCGTCTTCAGTTGGCCAATGTAATATTCTATCATTTGGACGACATAGGGTATGGAAAGATGCAATTGGATGCCATTTTGGATCTGGAGCCCGATAATACCGATGCAATGAAGGCTTTTGTCACTGTAATGTCAAAATACAAGAAATACAACGACGAAACCGAAAAGATGTTTGAAAAACTTCTCGATCTTTCGCCATCGGCTGAATTATACAGCATGTATGCGTTCTTTTTAAGAAAACAAATTGTTGATTTCGAAAAGTCTGCGGAATATTACAAAAAGGCAATTGAGTTGTCTCCCGGAAAATACGAATACCATCAAAATTACGCGGTTCTTCTTCTCAACGATTTGAGAGATTATCCTACTGCCAAAACGGAACTTGAGATACTGATGGATATGAAACCGGGCGATTTGAACATACGTAAAAATTATGATAAATTGATGAAGAAAAAATTCGACAAAAACGGCAATCCTAAGAAGTCTTTATTCGGTTTTTCACACCGTTAACATTACTTAATTTTTGATTGTTGTTTAGTTACAATTTAATAGAAGAGCAATAATATTTATTATCAGAGGATAACATGGAACTCAAAGGATCCAAAACAGAAGCTAACCTTAAGACCGCTTTTGCCGGCGAGTGTCAGGCAAGAACGAAATACACCTACTACGCATCCCAGGCAAAGAAAGAGGGATACGAGCAGATTGCGGACATATTCATGGAAACCGCCGAAAACGAGAAAGAGCACGCAAAACTCTGGTTCAAACAGCTCCATGACGGCAGAATTCCCAAAACCATCGACAATCTCAAAGACGCCGCAAGCGGAGAAGACTACGAGTACACAACCATGTACGCAGACTTTGCCGCAGTTGCAAAGGAAGAGGGATTCACCGAGATCGCAGCTCTCTTTGAAGCAGTCGGTAAAATCGAGAAAGGCCACGAGGACAGATACCTTGCTCTCCTCAAGAACATAGAAGACGGCGTGGTTTTCAAGAAGGATCACGTTGTTATGTGGAAATGCCGCAACTGCGGATACATACATATCGGCGAAGAGGCACCTGCTGTCTGTCCCGTCTGTAAGCACCCCCAGTCTTTCTTCGAAGTAAGAGCAACCAACTGGTGATTAACTTTTTTCCTGGCTAAAAATGCCAGGATTTAACTTTGTTATTGTTGTCATTTTTATCCTCCAATTACCTAATATACTGGAATCTTGGCAAAACTTTATAAATAATGATTTGGAATGGACGTATTATACATCCAACTGTGATAATCTATGTTACCGACTGCCAATTCGATTAACGGTGAATGTGTTTGTCCTTACTGCAACGGTCGTTTTAAAGTAGTTGAAAGCAAAGAGATTCAGTCATACGCATGCAAACGTTGCGGATTTGAATGGGATTCGCCCGATACTCCTCTGAAATGTCCCAAGTGTGACTCTTATTCTTGGGATAAAGATTACATAAACTGTTGTTGCCAGGTTTGTCATTACAGTTGGGAGTCCCTCGCAAACAGGGGTACAGACAGATGTCCCAACTGCAAATCTAACCGTTGGAACGAAAAACCCGCTGTGGTTTCCAAAAAGATTTGTGCCCAGGATTCGGCCATAATGAAAGGAAAATGGATTATGGACCGTTATGAGTCGGGATACGGATGTTTGGATATTGCTTCCGAACTCGGAATACCTTTGTTCACAGTGATGAGAATTGTGACCACGGAGCTCAATCTGAGTTATGCACCCAGGATGAAAAGCAATCAGACGAGCTCAAGAGCGGCCGAACCTGCAGCCATCATAGCTAAATGAGGGTCCTGTCCGCCGCCGATTATCAGTACATCTCCGTTTTTCATTTTTGTTTTATCACGGATGATTTTCGCCATTTCAGGATTTTCAACATCCACGTTCCAGTCGGGAAGCATGTAGATTGTGTCATCTTCCATGGCCCATGTCGTGCAGCCGTCTCCTCCTGCTCTGATTCCGCAATTGCGTTGTTCGATACCGTTAAACACTTTGTCGACAGCATTGTTTATTATGATGCCCTGTTGAAACGTACCTAGAACGTACCCCGGAAGATTAATCTCAACAGATCTTATTCCGAGTGCGTTCAGGAGCTCCGTTCCGTATGGTGTTATCATAACGCCTGCTCTGGAGATGTTTATTATACCGTTGTCTTCCAAGAGTGTAAGCAGGCTGCGGATACTCCCCTCTCCGATTCCGATGTAATCGGCCAATCTTATACGGCCTATGCGTTCACCGCTACGGATACGATCCAACAGGAAGAATACATCGGCATCGGAGAACCTGCCTTTGGGTCCGCCGTTCTGATTCTCAAGCAAGAGCACCATAAGATTATCCAAGCAACAATCAATATTTGTACATATTGATGTTCACCGCAATCTTATAGTTTCAAGATTCTGGGGTGCTTTTGTTTCGATTCCGAACTTCTTATAGATGGAAGACGCCAAATCAGTACATTTGCGGTCTTCACCGTGTCCGATTATTATTTTGTCCGGCTTGGGATCAAGAGATCCGATATATTTCATCAGTTGTTTACGGTCGGAGTGTCCGGAGAATCCGTCCACTGTTTCCCTCTGCATTCTGATGGTAAGCTGTACCGGTTTTCCTTTCCAGTTGAGGGTAATTTCCTGTCTTCCTCTTTGAATCGTTCTTCCAAGGCTTCCTTCGGATTGGTATCCTACAAACAAGAGCCAATTCTTTTCGTCGTCGGCCCATTCTCTGAAGTATTCCATTACAGGTCCGCCTGACATCATACCGCTTGTTGCAAGAACTATGCAAGGCTCTGACGTGTGGCAGATTTCTTCCCTCATGTCTGCGGTTTCGACTCTTTTGAACACAGGGTTCAGGAACGGGTTCTCGTTGAGCTGGAAAATCTGTGTTCTCAGTTGCGAATTGAGATATTCGGGGTATGCCGTATGGATAGCGGTAGCCTCCCAAATCATACCGTCAAGATATACAGGACATTTCGGCATTTTGCCTGTTCTGATCAACTCTTCGATAACAAGCATGACTTCCTGCGATCTTCCCACGGCGAATACGGGTATGAGCACTTTGCCTCCTTTCTCGATTGCCTGTTTGATGATTCTTCCCATTTCTTCGGAAGCATCGGTACGCGATTGCTGGAAATCGTTGTGTCCTCCGTAAGTGGATTCGATTACCAGGGTTTCAAGTCTGGGGAAGCGGTTGGTTGCAGGATTGAAAAGCCAGGTTTTCTCGTATTTCGTATCTCCGGAGAATGCAACATTGTGCAGTCCGTCCCCGATATGGAAGTGTGCGATAGCGGATCCGAGAATGTGTCCAGCATTGTGGAGCGTGAGCCTGACGTCGGGTGCTATGTCTGTAGTTTCGTTATATTTGAGCGGAATGGTATGAAGAATCTCCTGCCTAACATGGGACGAATCGTACGGGGCTTTTTTATTTTCTCCGTATCCGAGTTTGATGTTGTCCAATTGGAGAAGGGTCATTAGGTCGCGGGTAGGATATGTGCAGTAAACCGGCCCTCTGTATCCGTATTTGAACAGTGCGGGGAGAGTTCCGCAGTGATCCAAGTGTGCGTGCGTGATAACTACGGCATCTATGTCGTCCAACGGCTGTGCTTCGGGGATTGCAAAATAAGGCGTGTTGTCGGAGCTGGGATCCAATCCGCAATCGATGAGGATTTTACTGTCTCTGGTAGTGAGCAGAGAAGCGGACCTTCCTACCTGCCTGAATCCGCCCATGGCGGTTACGCGGACCCACTGTTCGCCTTCATGAATCGGCCTCGCCAGCCTTCTGGCGACACGGGTCAGCATCTCCTGTCTTTCATCATGATTCATGCGCAGATATCCGCGGACATCCGAAACGGTTTTTGAAGGAATCGGAGGGGCGCGTATGACTTTGACGTTCCATCCGGATTCAGCCCTGATGTTTCCCAACAGCTGTCCTTCCTTACCGAGGACTTCGCCCGGATTTATTGCTTCGATGATTGCTTCTCCGGTTTCGTCCACGAAATTGATATCAAATATCTGTGCGGATTCCGGAATCATTTTACGAATCTTTTCTTCAACCACTGCCGGATCGGCGAGCAGCTTGGGATCAGGCCTTATATCCACTCTGCGGTGAATTGTCTGGGCCAGCATCCGGGCTATGGTATCGTTGGACGAAACTTTGTCGTATTCACTGGTGTATACCACGACAAGAGGTCCTTCGAATGTAATATTGGTAATTTTGATGTCTTTGGGGAAGCGTCTTTTTACTTCTTCCGTAAGAGTCTCGAATAGCTTATCAACATTCATTTTAAATCCAGCTTAATGAAGGTGAAGAAGAAAGAAGTTTGGTAAGAGGTTTGTATGATTCTAATCAGTTAGGATATTTGAATCCCAGTTTTGCGCAACGCTCTCTGATTTCATCGTTGGATATGGATTCATATCCGTTGGGTCCGATGTATGAGACAAGCATTCCGTCACCGGTGCAGTTGTCACGCCTTCTGGCTGCGTTGAGGCCGGTAATCGCGGCATCAATTCCCTCGTCCTTGGACATGTTTTCTTTGACAACAGCTTCGAGTGCACCCAGAGCAAAGACGGATCCAGATCCGACAGACATATAGAGGTCTTCGATGTAGC
>CAKQHC010000086.1 GCA_934234005.1 uncultured Methanomassiliicoccales archaeon
TACTTTGTTTATATCGTCATAACCTTCGACATCCACTCCGTAAACAAGCTTGGCAACGACGAGAAGACCTATGTGTCCGTAGATTCCGGACATGAGATCGGAATTCACAACGAAAATCCTGTTATCCGTGTATGCAGGACATGCTGTACCGATTACTCCGTCATCTCCGACATATTTGATGAAGAGACTGTCTGCGGACGCATCGGATGTCATCGAGCAACGGATAACTGTCGTTTGGATTTTATCGGATATCTGTGCAAGGGCTTCTTTCGCACCCTCGTTTACAGCCGTTGTAACAGAACTCTGATCCAAATCGGTGTATGAAACGACATTCTCTCCCAATACGTCTTCGTACAATTTGGAAAGTGCGGAATTGTTGGTGTAGAGTGCGCCTCCGCTTCCGGATGCGTTCATCTCAACAGTTGCAAGATAATCGACCTTTGTCTTATCCGCAACAGCTGCTTTAACAGCATTGACAACCGCATCATAATCGTCGGAGTATGTCTTAAGTTTGTCTTTGGCGCTCTGGGGCTCTCCGAAAATCTTCGAAAGCTTCTGAAGATCGTCGAAAAGGGATTCTCCGTTGCAGTCCAGTCTGATAACTTTGATTCCGTTGTTCTCGCATGATTTTTCGGTGCTTGCGTACAATGTCATAGAAGCAACGGGGCAGATTACTGCCTGTACTCCGAATTCGAGAAGTTTTTCAACGGAAGGCGTATAATATGTTCCCAATTTTGCGTCGGGATTGTTTTCGGCTTCGATTCCGATGGTCTTGGAGTAATGGTAACAACTGATGTAATCGCTGATTCCGAGCATCTTCATGGCTTTGGGAATGTTCGAATTGAGTACGGCCACATTGGTAAGCGGTTCATCCAATACTATTTTGGAATTGCTTCCGTCGACTATTGTTATGTTTCCGTCGCTGTCGCTGCCACCGTTATATGTAACGGCAACACCTGCGCCTGCAACGATAACCACAACTGCGATTACGGCAAAAATTTTAGCATTCATTCAAGCACCTCTTGATTTTACAAAAACGATAATGAGAACCGCAACAATCAGAACGGCGGCAACAGCGATTATAATCGTCGTATTGTTGTCTGTATCGTCGCTGCTGTCTGAATCCAATGCACCGGATAACTCTGCATAAGCCACTCCGCCGGTACCGAGAGTTACCTTGGCATCCGTCAAATCCGAATCAAGGCCGGCTTCCCTGAGATTCTCGACAGGTATTGCGGAATAATAGTAGTGGTTTGCGATTACAGTCTTATCCGCGGTTTTAATAAGTTCTGTAGGAACGACATATTCTTTTCCGTCCGAAATCTTCACTTCGAGATCGGATGCATCGATATTGCTCATGTAGAATATGCAATAGTAGTCGCCGGGCGCTACAGATATTACTTTTCCTGCATAATGTGCATTGTCTTTTTCGGTAAGATATCCGTATATCTTTCCGAGATCGGCGATTTCGTCTTCCACGCCGGATGTCCTCAGTTTTGCGACGGAAATATACGAATATTTGTCGGGATTCTTGACAACGTTTTCGGACAATGATTCGGTCGAATCGCCTTCGGAAAGAACGAATCTGTACTCGATTGCCGAGAAATCGGTCTGTGAGAACGAATTGTTGGCTGCCCCGTCTATAATTTCCGATGTCAGAGCGGAACCGTTCGAATATGCAACCGCGTCAATGACGCTCATATATACAAAAGCAGAAACTTTTTCGGTTTCGAGTTTAACCTTCAAACCGTAGTTCAGCGTATCTCCGGAATATTCGGAAATTGTAAGATAGTACTGTTTGGACTGATCCATATTGCCTATGGATGCAAAGACCGAATTATCGTTCATCGTTTTTCCGAAACCGGTCGTAGGGGAATCTTTGGAGGCAGATCCTCCCGTAAAGGCGATACCTCCGACCATAAATTTGGCGAAGTAGAAGAAGGCGTTCTTTTCCATCACAAAACCGCTGTCGGTAATTTCAGGGTTTGCGGATGCCGCATCGCTTTCGGAAATAACCGCTGATGCGCACGGAACGACCAATGCTACAACGACCAATGCTGTGATCAATTGCTTTAGAGACATTACAAACGCTCCAATGGAGATTTAATCCATCTAATAATTTAGGATTTCTTAAATCTATTAAAACATTTGTATAATTCGTTATTTTCACTTGGTATAACAAAAATATAATCTAATTTTGCACGAAAAAATTCATTTTTTATATAAATTAAGGAGTTCCTTAAATATCATTTTAATGTTAAAATACTATATAATTTAGTCAATCCTAAAAATATTATTTTTAATTTTTAGTCTATCCTAAATTAATTGTCTTCGGCAAAAGAACTTATGACGTAATCTCTGTAGTCGCACTTTTTGCACAACGGCCGGTCATCGGAACCGTCCGACAGATACATTCCGCCCCAATCGGCGATGGACTTCAGAATAGGGACTACGGACAGCCCCTTTTCCGTAAGAGAGTATTCAACCTTGGGATGAACGGCATCAATCTCGGTACGCGATATTATGCCGTCGGATACCAACTCTCTCAAAACAGATGACAGAACCTTATTGGAAATGTTTACCAACTCTTTGCTGAGTTCGTGGTAGCGCATGGTTCCCTTCATGTACAGGACACATATGATACGCGATTTCCATTTTCCGCCGAATACTTCCAATCCGTGTTCGAGGATACAGTGTATCGGTTCCGAATCTGCCATAATGACAGTACATCCAGGAGTGTAAATAAACCAATCGCAGGATGTTTCCGGATGTGTGGGGCCGGAATCGACCGACCCCCTGTAATCAAGCGGTTTCTTTAGAGGTTTTGTTCCTGAACAGATATGAAAACAGAATTGTAGCCGCCAATACTCCGAGGATAACGGCCAAAGATGTGCCTACGGAGATGTGATAGAAATCCGAAAGCAGCATCTTGAATGCCACAAACAGAAGAATGATACCCAGGCCGTATTTCATGTAACGGAGTGCGTTCATCATTCCGTTAATTGCAAAATACAGAGATCTCAAACCCAATACGGCAAAAATGTTGGACGAATATACGATAAGCGTATCCGTAGAAATCGACAAACATGCGGGAATCGAATCGAAAGCGAAGAGCAAATCGGACAATTCGATTACGATTATGCATAAGAACAGAGGCGTTGCCATCTTCACTCCGTTGCGGACGGTAAACAGTTTATCTCCGTCCAATTCGGGTGACGAACGTATCTTTCTGCTCAGACGCATGGCGACCGTTTCCGAACCGTCTTCTTTTTCTTTACCGAACATCGTCTTCAGAGCGGTTATCAACAATACCGCACCTAAAATGTACATTATGAAATGGAACGACTCCAAAAGCGTCGCTCCCACGAGAATGAATATCGCACGGAACACTATCGCACCGATTACACCCCATAAGAGTGCTTTGTGCTGATACTCGTCGGGTATTGAGAAGTATGAGAATATAACTATGAACAGGAACAGATTATCCACGCTCATAGCCTTTTCAATCGCATATGCAGCCAGGTATTCTCCGGCTTTCTCCGTTCCTTCTTCGAAATAGATGAAAACCATGAAGGCCATCGCAACGGCTATCCACATTGCCGTTTCAGCGAGAGCCCTTTTGACGGAGACATGTCTGGATTTACGGTTTAGAACAAAGAGATCGAGAGCAAGCATTATAACTACTACAATCCCGAAGACCAACCACATGACACTCTGGTCAACCATAAACCCTGTTTTAAAAGAACATTATATATAGATTGCTAATAAGTAAAACGGCATGACGGAGACCAAAGGGCAGTTGGGATTCGGTATGATGCGTCTCCCGTCGAAGAACGGCATCATCGATATAGAAGCAACGAAAAAACTCGTAGACCGTTTCATGGATGCAGGATTGAATTATTTCGACACTGCCTGGGCATATCCGGGCAGCGAAGAGGCCGTGAGAAAAGCACTTGTCGAACGTTATCCCCGCGAATCGTATGTTCTCGCCACCAAAATGGCTGCATGGAGGTCAAAAAGCAGAGAAGAAATGGAAGAACAGTTCGAGAAATCGCTGAAAGACTCGGGCGTAGAATACTTCGACAACTATCTTCTGCATAATCTCGGAGAAGACAGAACAGAATTTTTCGACAGATACGACGGATGGTCGTTTGTCCGCGGACTCAAAGAAAAAGGATTGGTCAAACATATCGGATTTTCGTTCCATGACAGAGCTCCGGTACTCAGAAAAATATTGGAGAAACATCCCGAAATGGAGTTTGTCCAACTTCAGGTAAATTATGCCGATTGGAACAATCCTGCGATACAATCCAAAGAATGCATAGAAGTGGCAAAGGAATTCGGAATTCCCGTTATAGTAATGGAGCCTCTGCGCGGAGGTATGCTCGCAAATCCGCCGGACAAGGTGAAAGAAATATTCGACGCATATTCGGAGAAGAGAACATATGCGTCATGGGCTCTCAGATTCGCGGCAGGATGCGATAATGTGCGCACAGTCCTGTCGGGAATGAACTCCATGGAACAGATGGATGACAACATATCCTCGCTCGACGGATTCAAAGGCATGTCCGAAAAAGAAATGAAAGTAATCGAAAAAGCCTCGGAAACACTTGCTTCCATTCCTATAATACCCTGCACAAGCTGCGATTACTGCGCAAAAGTATGTCCGAAGGACATCGGCATTTCCGGAACGTTCGTATCCGACAACATAATTACGCTGTACGGAAACAAAGAGTTCGCCATGTCGCAGCTTTTCTGGCTCGTAGACCTGCACAAAAGAAAGAGAGCAGACAACTGTATCGGATGCGGAGCATGCGAAAAGGTATGTCCCCAACACATAAAGATTGTCGATCTGCTTAAGGTTTGTAACAGCCGTCTTCAATAATCTTCCTGTAAAGGGATTCGATGCACTCCGCGGGCGTGATTCCGCTGTCGCTGAGAATACGTTCCGCTTTGGCTTTGACAATCGGATCTATTCTTGCGTTTATGACCGATCCGCGGAGTCTCATCGGAGTTCCCGAAAACACGTCGTCGCATATTCCCGCGATATATTGGTTGAATCTCTTTCCGTCGGCACGGGCCATGGCGCGTATGAGATCCGTTGTACCCGACCCGTATTGTGATGCTTTCTTGGTACGGTGTGCGAGAAACGGATATCCGAGGTCTGTCGCAACAGTCTTCAGAACAATCTTGCGGTTATCCATCGACGTCGGTTTTATAAGAGCAGTCTCCAACCCGCCCACTACATTAAGTACTTCGTCGGTCAGATACGGATAATACAGTTCTTTCCCGAAGTGGTCCGCGATCGAACGTTCGCACGGAACCGATACATCCCACAGTCTTTCCAGGCCTGCCTGCATAAGAAGACGGAAATCTTCGTCGCTCTGATCGACAAATTTAGCCGCACCTCCGAGAATCTCGTCGGAGCCCTGTCCCGACAGAATGGTTGGTTGATCTGCTGTTTTGCAGACGCAGAACAACTGAAGATCATAACTTATGGTGAACGGATCCGTTACCTTTGTGGCAGCTACCATCTCGCGGATAATCTGCTCTATATTTCCCTTGCCGATTTTGCAGTGCACCCACGGCAGTCCGAGAACTCCCGCAAGTTCTTCTCCTGCTTTGACGTCGAACGAATTGTTTGTACCGCATGTGTAAAGAGTGACGGATTCGGCGTAGCGCGAGGCCAGTGCCGAAACCAATCCGGAATCCAATCCTCCCGAGAATGCCACTCCGACGTTCTTCCCTTCGGATGCTTTGCGCACCGAGTTCTCCAGAGCGTTTGCAAGTGCGTCGAATTCGCCCATCTTTACATCCGTCCGATATCAGAAATCGAGTCTCTGAAGCATCTTGACTACAGCATCGACTACATCGCGGCCTTTCTCGATTCTGTCCATTGCCTGCAGTTCGGTCATTCCGGGTCCCGTGATTCCGAATCCTACGGGTTTTCCGGATTCGAGGCCGAGGTCCATAATCTTCCTTGAAGCCTGTGCGACAACGACTTCGTCGTGTTTGGTCTCTCCGGTGATTACCGCTCCGAGCGTAATGACCGCGTCGATGTCGTCCATGCTCAGAAGTTTCTTGACTGCCATGGGAATCTCGAACGCGCCGGGAACGAGAATCTCTTTTACAATCTCCACACCCAAAAATTCAGCCTCGGCCTTGGCCCTCTCGATCATGAGAGAAGTTACTTCAAAGTTGAATTCCGCAGCTACCATTCCGATTTTATATGCTTTCATCTGAAACATCTCCTTTTTTATCTGTACCTGACGGGTTTCGCA
>CAKQHC010000087.1 GCA_934234005.1 uncultured Methanomassiliicoccales archaeon
AAGGAAGCCAAAGCAGCAATAGAGCAAATCAAGAACAGGGAGTACTCTTACGGGCTCGGCAAAAATCAGATTCTGTACGGAGTCTGTTTCAGCGGTAAGAGGCCGAAAGTCTTAATGGAACTAAAATCATAATAAATTCTACACAAAACAATGACATGCATAGTTTTTCACGAATACATATCGTCAACGTTCGTTACTAATACTGTGACAACATTAATCAATTATGTCCAATCCTGTAATGAATATCAAATTGATTTATTTGCTATTCGATTCTGTTAACATGCATAGATGGAACGATCATCTGTGCCCAATAGAATTAACAGAATTGGATAAGCAATCACATAAAGCAATGATTGCATGGTATATTGCAAAAACAGAAGAATACAACGGAAAAACCATTCAGTGGAAATCACTAATCGAGAAATGTTTATATTCATTTATACAGCGTTCTGTTTTAACGGATTTAAAACCTCAGGTTTTTCACAAAGTGGTTCTTGAAAAGAAAAAAGAGGTTAACGATTTTGTAATATCGGAATTTGATAGATTGGTACCTGATTGTAATTCAGAATTCCGTTCGAATTTTATCACGTATCTTCGTTCCGATAATAATTCTGTTGAAGATGCAATTGTTCGTGCGGCCCATTATTTGGCAACAAAATGGGAGTTTGATTTAATTTACGAATCAAATCGTTCACTGTATGGGATAGAAGAAACCCGCAATGAAATTAATCAACAGATAAGACAGCATTATGATTTGGATGTCGTACGGACTTTGGATGCTAATTCACCGGCAGGGGATTTTATCAGATTGGTCGGACAATTAAGATTCCAACAACGTTGGGTTCGTACTCCGCGTATTCCAAAGACGACTGTTTTAGGACATTCTTTAATTGTTGCATATTCGATGTTCTTACACGACCTGGATCAAAATGTCGGTAATAAACAATTATATAACGATTTTTACACAGGTCTTTTCCATGATATTCCCGAAGTGTTGACAAAAGATGTCATTTCACCGATTAAGGAAAATGTATCGGGATTGGCCGTTCTGTTGGAAGAATACGAGAATGAAGCCGTTGATTCGGTAATCATGCCTTTGCTGAAAAAAGAGTGGGTTGATGAATTTTCAAACATGGCTCTGAGGCCGTTTGTAAATCTCGATGACCCCGTTTTCGGTAAACGTAACGGAACCGATCTGAAGGCATGCGATTTACTGGGTGCATTCATCGAAGCAAATGTATCCCAACGTTATGGGATAACTTCGTCCGCGTTGAGAAACGGAGAAGCGGACATTCGTGCTAAATTGACAATTCGCGGTAAAGGCATCGATGCCGAAAAGCTGATCTCGGATTTTGACAGGATGGATATCTGATAAGTGTGCCCTTTCGGACACACCTCAGATTTTCAAACATACTGCATGAATCTTTTTTTAATGTTCTCGGCACTGATGGGGATATTCGGTGAATCCGAGTTGAATGGTTTTATCGGAACATGAATAAATTTCATGCATTCTCTGTCTGTAAATGACTTTTCGATTTCAACAGCGTTGCATGCACGCTCCACACTGGGGAATCCGTAAGATTTGGCAACCGCATACAAATCTACACTTGCATAGGCATGGTCCATTTGATTGCCCGTAGATCCGAATGTTCCGTTGTCTAAACATACTATGGTGAGATTATTACGGTTTATTGCCGATAAAACAGGGAAGAAAGACGAACCCATCAGACTCCCGTCGCCGTCGATAACAACCACCTTGCGATTTGTACATAATGACATTCCGAAACCTATAGGCGTTGCCTGCGTGTAACTTCCAAGCATATAGAAATTGAGGTTGCGGTCACCCGCAGCATATGTTTCTTTTGAAGGAACGCCTATATTCGATACGACAATGTCGTCATTGTTTACGCATCTTATGATTTCACGTATTGCTTCAAGACGCGTAAGTGTAGGTTCCGGAAATTCGGAATATGCAACATCTATTTTTTTATGCTTCCTGGAAGGATATTCTGTTTCCAGACGTTTGGAATTGCCCCAAAGTTCGGGTTTTATCAATACAACGTTTATTTTGGAATTTTTAAAAGCATCTTCCAAACTTTGACCGATTTTTGCAATATCGTCTTTATTTTCAACTATGTCGCAACCTATGCCGTATACTTTTAAAAGTTCGGGTATACGGGAATTGAACGGAATCTGCGCTTCTATTTTTTCCGATTCGGTACCTCTCCAACTCGCCAAAACAAACAGAGGAAGTTTATAACAATCCGTCAGGGACATCATGGCATTGAGCATATTCCCGAGTCCGGAACTTTGAATTGATACAATGGATTTTTTTCCCAAAAGCGCAGTACCCGCACTCATTCCAACTGCATCTTCTTCGCGCGTGATGTCTATAGTTTTGAAAGAAGAATGCAGCATATCGGTCAGACGCTTGTTCTTATCGCACGGAAGACTGAATACATAGTCAATGTCTTTCAATTGTTCTATAACTTCTTCTTCATTCATGATAAAATCTCCATCAGTTCACGGTCAGATACATCTGTATTCACAGTGGCTGCGGTTTGGATTCTGGCCATGTCATAATCTTCGCGGGCGCGTTCTATGCCCCCTCCTGTTATATTCAGCATAATACACGAGGACGGATCAACAAGTTTTTCGTCTACAGCTTTGATAAGCGTTGCCAAAGCTACCGATGCAGCAGGGTTGGGAGAAGCTCCTTCTATAGAATTCCACAGAGCTTCCGCACTTTTTGCTTCGTTATTATCGGCGGAATGGAACCTTCCGTTACATGCAGTCATAGCATCGAATACGCCTCCGCATACGGAATAAGGCGGCGTTCTGTTGGTAAGCACGTCTGCATACACTTCGAAAACATCTTCTTTATTTCCGAGATCTTCCGAAGTAATGTTTCTTCTGCCCACATCCCATGCTTTTTTCATAGGTATAAACGGTTCGTTTTGAGATAATTCCAATTTCGGAAGTTTACATCCGAATCTTCCGTCGTTTATAAGACGCATAGCGGCTTCCCATGCAGCTATTCCGCCCGTTCCGCTTCCGACACCTTGGAAATAATGATCCGGCAGGCGGCCTGCTGTGACGGTTCCGTCAAGCATTACTGTGCCCATACCGTCTCTGCGGGCAATATTTTTGGCACCGCCTTCGGGCACATATCCGTCTGCAGACGATATTCTGTCGGCAACGGATATTGCATCGCTGTAATCTCCTTTGACGGAAATCAATGTAGCCATGCCGTTGTCTTCGGTTACTGTAATGCCGTTAGCCGCTTTTTCCGGAACTACAATGACGCATTTGCGTCTTATTCTGTTTCCTATTTCGGCAAAAGCCCTGGCGGTATTTCCTGCAGATGCAATGACGACCGAATCGTCCGAAAAATCTTTCAGACGCGCATATGTCGGCAATGCTTCCAATTCCTTAAACGAACCCGATACGGCATGTGCGCCGCGTTCAGGATAATATCCTGTGAAACAAACCCACAGATTTTTCAATCCGAGTTCTTTGGACAGTTTTTCGCTTCTGAATGTAACAGGTCCTGCTTCGCAGTCAAAAGTATTGCTGACAGGCAGCCAGTCCCTGAACCTGAAAATATTTTTCTCGGTACCGACATTTAACTGTTTATTCCTGTACTCTGCTCTGAGAAGACTGTTGTGTCCGTTCGGACAGTTCAGAGTATAGTTCTCTTCTACGCGTTCGCCGTTTTCAACACAGAATAATGTATAGTTTCTTGTCTGATTGTCCATTAAATCCCTCCGTCGATTCTGAAAAATCCTAGTGACCAATTACCATCAGATACCGATTTTTTCAATTCTTCGCAGACTTTTTTACCTATCTTTCTGCTGGACTGTCTTTGAATTACGGGTACATTTATTGTATTGCCGTCCGGCATGCAGAATTCTACAGACCCCATATCGCATGAGAATGCGCCGCCTTTACAGTCGATTACGCAGTTCCCGCACTCCATGCACAGACTGCGGTCGATTCCCTTAGACGGAAATGCATCTCTGGGGCAATGAAGATCCGCAGAGCAAATCCCGCAATGAATGCAATTTGACAAATCCGCTTTAACAGTGTCGTTATCTTCCGTCCACACCGATGCATAGCTGCCCATGCATATCGGTTTCCTGTCGCGTACGTCACAAAGTGGCATAGCCGATTCTTCATTGGTCACCATGAGATCGTCCAGCATTTTCTGGTCAAATACGGGAAACACGGTTCCGACGGATATCGTACATTCGGGCCCTGCCGATGTTTTGAATCCGCCCATATATTCCGGTTTCATCAGATGCATATCTGCTTCCACAGATAGATTGGGTTTTGACTGATTGCTGCGGGTTCCGGGCCCCAACACTATTCCGGGAGCTCCGTTTACAAATACGCCGGCACCGGTCTTAAGGAATCTGCATTCGGGATCGTTCTGAATTGGATTTATATCTCCGCAACCGCTGAACGTAGCTTCGTTCCATCCTCCTTTCATACATTCGGGTCCGCGGAATATGGTTTTCACATCTTCATCGGCAGTTGCAAAACAACTGTAATTCTTAAAGAAACTACGGGTAGTTACCATTTTGGCATAAGGTATTTCATCTAAGGTGATTTTGCGTGAAATGGTTCTGCCGTCATCCGTTTTTACAGACACTTCCACTTCTTTTCCCGATACCAAGTCTCTGAACAGATGTCCTCCCCCATATGTCATATCGCGATGGGCGGTTCCGTTTACCGTGATATCTACCAATCCCAGAGATTCGTTCGGGCACGGCCCGATGTTCGCAGGCACGCCATTCAGAGTCAGACTTATCGCGCGTCTGAATACTCCGGGTTCGCATACCGGCACACACATTATTGCCATAGTTCCCGATATGACGCCGAAAGATCCTGCGGTTACCGCATCGACCTCGTCCAAAGACGGTTTTTTCCCGTTTTTAACAAGCTGTTTGAATTCTTCTGCAGTATACACTGTTGCTTTCTTTTCGTTAATCTTATGTTGGATTGATTCTATGGATTTGGATTCTGTTGTGTTCATAATATCACCACGTCCTCTACTCTCACGTGTATTCCCCAAGGTTTGTCGATTACCATATTACATAGACCTGTATGAGCACGATCCATCATGCAAAATCCCGGCAGAAAATGTTGTCTGACGCCGAATGCGGGTTCTTTCTTTATCGGAACGGCTTTCCCTTCGAATCCCAGCATATGGTACATTTTTACTTCCTTAACATCATCGAAGTGTCCGCGGGACAGAGACGGACCCAATACGAATCCTGTTAACACCCCGGTTACGGCATCGGCATCTATGATTTTCATCACATGGTTTATCGGACATCCGGCACCCGCGGGGCGACCGACTACAACATCTCCGGGGACGATATTCAAACGTTCGACAAGATCCGGTCTGAACGGAAGAACTATCTTTCTTGCCGAAGGTTCTCCCGGCATGGCCGTTATGACATAATCATATTCCTGTCCGACAACATCTTTTCCGCTGTATCTGGCGTTATGGATTGGGATCTTTTCCGAAATCGGTTTTTCTCTGTAGAACGGACACGACTCTTTGTCAAGGTTACTCGAAGACACGCGTATTGTATATTCGTCACATGTTCTGCATCCGCATGCCCCGCAGTTTTTACCGGGCGGTACAAACTTATTCGCCGCGATAGATATTGTCTGCATCGTCCATCCTCCTGATGACTCCGAAATGATTCTGCCACCCAACATTCTTCTTTCCTATGCAGATTGTACAAACTCCCAACGGAGGGTTTCCGCGTAATGAAATTTCTGTTTCCGGAGTTATTTCCTCGACGCAATCCATTTTCCTGAAAAGATATCTCAGCCCTGTACCCTGTATGGCATTGGTTTCGACAATCTCCATATCCGGATTGACCTGTCTTATGCTTTCTCTGAACACCTCTTTCTCGGCCTGTGATATAAGATCTGTTTTTGTTACTACACACACGTCTGAAAGATCTATCATAGGTGCCATTTTTAACGGGGCATGCGTACCGGAAAGAGACGACATTACGCATATTCCGAAAGAATTTGTGAAATACGGGGTGCATCTCAGACACAGACCTGCGCTTTCTATTATCAGAACATCCGAATTCTGGGAAACCGCCCATTCTATAGCATCGGTTATGATCATTATGCTCATGTGGTCGGGACACATATCGCCGGAGTAGACTTTAC
>CAKQHC010000088.1 GCA_934234005.1 uncultured Methanomassiliicoccales archaeon
CGATGATGGCTTTTCCTTTCTCGGCGTCGGATACTTCCTCGGTTATTTTGAATACGTATTTGAGGTCGTGTCCGCAGAGTGCGTTGTTGAAATCAACTTTTACGCGTCCGCCGGAGACTGTCTGGACGATACCGCTCTTGTTTCCGAAGTTAACAGCCATTCCGGGGAAGGGGTTAATCTTCTGGCTTGTGAATTCTTTGAGTGCGTGAAGCTCTACGAGTTTGGGGTTTTTAGGTCCGGCTGCTTCTTCACAGGGGATGAGTACTTCTGTTTCTTTTCCGACCTCTGCCTCATCGATGGCTTTTGCGAGGGGTGCGAATACTTTGCTCGATCCGGAGATGTACACAATGGGTGCGTAGGTGTATTTCTCGTTGAAGATACCTGCTTTTTTTGCCTCTTCTGCATCTGTGGTGTCGAAGAGTTTGTCTTCGTCTGCAAGGTATGCGTTGTAGCTCAGGCGAATGATTTTTTTAACTTCTGCCATATCTTTCTCACCTTATAATGAGTATGAACGTCTCGGCCATTGGTTGGATGATTTTAAATCTATCGTGCATACTTTTAATTGCACTCATATTCAAAGTGTATCGATACCGGCCCTTTTTCCAACATTTCTTTGGTATTGTCTTCGAACAGAGCATCTTTGGAACCGCATACTGATACGAATATATCTCTCAGTTCTATGTCATTGTTACATTTCGGAGTGTTATGGCCACTTGTTGTCCAGGCCTCGAGGATGTTTCCGATTCTTTCTATTGCTTTACGCATAGGCATAGTAAAACAATGGTTTTCTGTGTCTGTGATGATGATTAAAGTGTCGGACGACAGTATTTTTTGCAATATCGGGGTGAAGTCGTCTTTAATTGCACAATCGCCCGGATTGTCAGTCATGCATTTGGCACATCCGCGGCAGCGTCTTATGTTGATTTCCTTAATCGGAATTTGATCCGATTCGGCTTTCCCGGACGTCAGAGTTGTTATCATCATTTTTCAAATTGTGTTTGTATATATTATATGGAATGCCCGATTCAATCGAAAAATGCCATTATCGAGTTGATTTCTTGGTTTCTGCGATCTCTGGATCTCGGTCTCTTTTTTGATGGAATTCCCGCAGGTCTTCCAAAACCGCTCTCGAACGATTCACAATTTTCGAAAGCCATCAGTGTTGTTTGATATGACATTCTCTCATTTCCTGCATCTTATCGATGTTAAGAATGTATATACGTTTATGATATATTAACATCTGTTTGTAATAATTGTAATAATTTTAATAAATGTAAAAAAAACCACCCGTGATTTGACACGGATGGCCAATTTCATTCGATATAGAATGTGTCCAGTATTTTGCGTCCGTCTGGTGTTATTTCATACCATCCGGTACGTTTGTTTTTGATTATCCAACCAAGTTCCAGCCATTTGTTAACAAAATCTCTTTGATAATAGACTGCTTCCGATTTTTTAACGTTCTCGCTTTCCGGTATGTTGCGATACCATATTCCCGATTCTTTCAGAGCGGCAATTACTTTTCTTCCAATCGGTTTTCCTTCTATTGTATCAATAAGTCTCAATCCGCGCACCAGACATTCGTCCGGCATGGAAATGGAGTAACAAGGTATGGATTCTGTTCCGCGAATGGTTTTGGTTAATCCCACCGGTTTTCCGTCGATGAAATACGTTTCCTCAATTTTATTTTCTGGAACAGTAAATTCTCCTGTGCGTACTGTGAAGGGGATTGTTCCCGGAACCATCATGGATGCTATTGCCGAAGCAGCGGCATATTCGGCCGATCCGGCCGATATATTCACATATATGTCGCATTCCTGATTTTGATTTGTTTCATTTTGAATTATGGACAGTACTGTTTTCAGCATAACTGAGAAATCATAGACTTTTTCATTGTGTTCTACGATTTCCACTTTACGTCCCGATTCTGCTATGATTTCCAGAACTCTGTTGTAAAAAGAAAGATAGATGGGTTTGTTGCTGTTCGGACTCGCATAATGAATGATATGTAATTTGTTCGTTTCATAATATTCGACCGGATCGGTGACCTTTGTGGTTTCGAAGGTTACACATGAAATCATTATTCTTTTTCTGAGACCCGAAGACATTGTATCGATTTTTGTAATAATGTATACTATATATACATTAATAACAAATTTTTGTAATTATGCTAAGCAAACATTTTTAAATAATACCATTAATGCCGAGTCAACGGACAGGTGGCCTAGTCTGGATATGGCAGCAGCCTCCTAAGCTGCAAGCCGGGGGTTCGAATCCCCTCCTGTTCGCCATTTCACTGTTTACATTGAGTTTTAACCGATCGATTCTAACCTTATCTGCGATTGTGCTTTGTGAACATTGTTTACAAATTGATAAATCGAACATTACATATTCCGTAGCAATGGCAACGATTGACGAGGTAATGGAAGTTACCAATGTGTTGGGCAATGTGATGATGGCATTTGTCATTCTTGATTTCCTGACCCTCATCATTTTGTATTTTTTGGAAAAATACGATCCGCGCATATTCATTGCCTGGGCTATCCTGTTGTTGTTTCTTCCTCCTGTCGGATTCATTCTTTATATGTACATGGGCGGCGTGATATATGACCGTCATCTGTTCAGACCCAGAAAGATAAATCAGGAAGCATTGAAGAACGTATTGAATTATCAAAAAAACCTTATTGAAGAGAGACTGAAAGATGATGGGAACGGACGTATGCATATTGCAAAAGCGTTGTTCAATACAGGAGGTGCGGATTATTCCGAGAATAACAGCGTCCGTATTTTCACAGAAGGCACAGATAAGATGGGCTCTCTTTTTGAGGATTTACGTTTAGCAAAAAAGAGTATTCTGTTGGAATATTACATTATACGTGACGATGCCAGAGGCAACGAGTTGTTGAAGATTTTGACTGATAAAGTCAAAGACGGATTGGAAGTACGTTTGTTGGTGGACGGATTCGGTATAGCCAAAGGTCCGAAGAAGGCTATCGCTGAATTCAAGACGGCAGGCGGACATTACGGATTATTTCATTCCGGTGCAAAATTATTTTTCAGTCCGAAGAAGAATAACAGGAACCATCGTAAAATTGCCGTTATTGACGGTTGTATCGCATATTGCGGCGGTTTCAACATAGGCGACGAGTACCAGGGAGACGGGCCGTTAGGTCATTGGAGGGACGCATCCGTAAGGATTACAGGCATGAGTGTCGCTTCATTAGTCGTTCGTTTTGCGGTGGATTGGCAATATTCGGTAAATAACGATATTATGGCATCAATAGACGATTATATTGATAACGACATAATGAGCAACGACGGGGACGTACGTGTACAGGTGGTATCGGGAGGCCCTGAAATGATGCCGAATAATGCTATACAAATGCAATATCTGGCAATGATTGAAAACGCCAAAAAGAGACTGTATATATGTACTCCGTATCTGGTTCCCGACGATACTATGATGGCGTGTATGAAAAATGCCGCCCGTTCCGGAGTGGATATCAGGATAATAATTCCCGACAAGCCGGATCATATCTTTATGTATTGGAATAATCTGACATATGCATACGATTTGATGAAATCGGGAGTCAGAGTATATAGGTATAACCGCGGATTCATTCATGAGAAAATGATGCTCATGGACGACGATGTGGCTTCCGTGGGTTCTGCCAATCTGGATAACAGATCGATTACGTTGAATTTTGAAACAAACATTATGATGTATTCGGTTCGGATGTGCGACCAGATGCTAAGACAGTTTACCGGGGATCTGGAGGATTGTACGGAATACACATGCGAAGATTATGAAAACCGGAGCATAATGGAAAACATCCGCATGAGAATTTCATATATGTTCAAATATCTGTCATAAGTTACCTTCCGGAAACTGCATATTATATACGTGACATATACAATATCTCACTTGATCACTATGTCAAAAATCGTAGCAGTTGTATCCAGCCCCCGCAAATGCGCTAACAGCGAAACTCTTGTAAACGCAATGGCCGAGGCTGCAAGGCAGAACGGTAACGAAGTTGAAATATTCAACGTCGCACAGATGAAAGACAGGAAAGGATGTCTTTCCTGTTTCGGATGCAAAAAGGCCGGAAAATGTGTGGTCAAAGACGAACTCACGCCCGTACTCGATGCCATCAGAGATGCGGACGGAGTCATTCTGTCTACGGCAGTCTATTTCGGACAGCCCACCGCACAGTACAGGCTTCTTGAAGACAGATTCTTCAGTTTCATCGACGGTTCGTTTACGCCCAACATCAAACCCAAGAAGATGGCAGTAATTGTCTCTGCCGGATCCGCCGGAGCTCAGGAACTTGCAGATCAGATTGCGGGACGCATGTCCGGATTCTTCAAGTTCGAGTGCATCGGAACGATTGCCGACATTTCGGGTAATGCACCCGATGAGGCTGCTAAGAATCCCGAAGAGCTTGCCAAAGCCGCAGAAATCGGAAAGAAGTTCTGATTATAACCGGGGTCTTCGGACCCCATTTAAATATAAATTCGGTTACTAACACTAGTTTGACGTTGTGTTCTGGCAGGAGCAGTTTATTTTTTCAAAGGGTTGATTCTATTCAAGCCCCCACCTTTATCCATTGTTTTATACCCGAAATGAATAGCGACGAAACATGATTTGCGCCCATTGCGGATATGACGACGAAGGACTGAATCCATTTTCAAAGTGCCTTAGATGCGGACTTCCATTTGACATGCCGACAGAGGGTACAGCGTTAAAAATCAAAGTACTGCCGGACCTTGTGAAGACGGAATGACCGTCATTGCATTGTCTGCGGAGACGGATTCTGCATTTCGCTGATAAATGCAGCTGCAAATAAAGGATAGTGTTCTATTCTGTTTTCATCAACGCTGATGTTGGCTCTTTCGAACATTATCCTTCTCTGAATCCTATTGTCTTTTATTGTTTTCGATAAAGACGGGGCTTCTCTGCTTTTTCCTGATTTCACTTCTATGGCAGCTGTTTCCAAACCCAAATCTATCACAAAATCGAGTTCCATTCTTCCTGGTTCTTTACGGTGTATGTAGTATCCTAAGTCGTATCCAGCTTTGACGATGCATTCCGCAATTTCGTTTTCCATCAAGGACCCTTGATTAAAACTCGAATCCTGAAGCAGAAGAGACTGCATCGCTCTCGGCCCCATCATATTTACAAGCATTCCTGTATCAGACAGATATACTTTGAATTGAGACGGATCGCGATGTATAGATACAGGAGGGGAAAGATTTTTGATAACATTACAGCAGTTTCCTATTCCGGAATTTTCTATCCAGAGTATGGCATCGGCATATTTTCTGGATCCTGATCTGGAACCGCTAGAGTCAATACGGGACCACATGAATTTTTTATTTGTCTCCGATAATTGAAGCGGAATCGATTGATAGCATTTTCTTATTTTCAAAGCATTCGTATCGGAAGAATATTTCGAAACATCTTCAAGAAACATATTGGATATGTTGTTTAGAATCAGGCGTATTTTTTCGATGTTGTTCTCGGTTACATATGAATATACGGATTCGGGCATACCTCCGATCATCATAAATTCAGTAAAACAATCGTCAAAAGTACTCATTAACGGCTCATCCAGTTTTTGTTTCATACGAATTGCATTTTTCAGAAGTTCTACTTGGCTTTCGGAATATCCTTTGGCCCATAAAAACTCCTCAAAATCCAACCCTCTCATATGAAAGTGTTCTTCATATCCGACAGGCAATATTGAATGTTCATTATCGTTTTTTATTTTTACATTTACATCCAGAAGAGATCCGGAAGCAATGATATCATACCGTCCGTCCATTGTAAAATATTTTAATGACGATCTGGCACGTGGGCACATTTGTATTTCGTCGAAGACGATAAGTGTATTTTTAGGCTCTATAGTTGCATGAGGATAGAGTATTTTCAGAGACGTTATTATTCTGTCGATATTTAAATCCGCATCAAATATTCTGGATGTTTTTTCATCTGCGTTGAAGTCTATGTACAAACTATTCTTGTATGTTTTTGAAAATTCTTTGATTATGAATGTTTTTCCTACTTGACGTTGTCCTTTGATTAATAAACATTTGTGATTAGCGTTGGATTTCCAGGCCATTAGGTCATCCAT
>CAKQHC010000089.1 GCA_934234005.1 uncultured Methanomassiliicoccales archaeon
GAAGCCGAGGAAGCAATCAACCAAATCAAAAACAGAGAGTACTCTTACGGACTCGGTAAAAATCTGATTCTGTACGGAGTCTGCTTTAACGGCAAAAGACCGAAAGTTGTTATGGAGCGGAGTTCCATACAATTTGTATGAACTGTGATATTTGATTGATTACTTTTGTGCCAGACCATAATTCTGTGTATTCGGTTTTCCTGCTGACGATTCAAGACTGATTGCCGATGACGGCTATTGTAATCAATGCATTTGTAGTAATTGCAATTGTAGTATTTGTCTCTCAATTTTACAATACATCCGCTTTTTTGTTGATATAATATAAAGGTCCGTAACTGTCATAACGTATATCAGTAAGGTTAAAGAAACCGTTATAGATGCCCCGTTCATGATATTTGACAAGCTGGCCGATGCCATCACCGGCCACGCAAAAATCATAGTGGCAATATGGGCTGTCATTTTGATAGTGGCAGCACCTCTGGCACTGAAGGCCGGGGATGTAATGCTCTATGATACGAACGAGATGGCGGGGTCCGATTCGGAATCCGTAAAAGGACTCGAAATCATTAACGAAAATTTCTCCTCATCGGGAGTTGATGTTTCGTCTATTCCGATAGTGGTAATCAAGTTCTCGGACAGTACAGGCAGGGAATCTGCCAAAAGTCTGATTGAGAAATTAGGCGATTCCCAAAATGCAATCGATTCCAAGCGTTGGGCCGAGATAAAAGATGAAGATACGGGCGACCTGCTGTCTCCGATATCGTTCATTTCCATGGCTCCGCAGGTCCATGACGACGGAACCGGCATATATCTTGCAGGCGTGATATATACAGATGGGGCATTGGGAACAACGGATGTTTCCGACGACACGCCCAATTTGAGAGGTTACATCAAAGACACGACTTCCGCTTCGGAAATCGAAGGCGTGGATGTGTATCTTACGGGAACACCCGCAATTTCATACGATATGGCAACAGGATCGTCCGAAGACATATCGAGGATAGATCCGTTCACGATTCTTCTGATTCTGATTCTTGTGGGATTGTTCTTCAGATCATTCATATCGTCGGCAACGCCGCCCATGACAATCGGTGTGGCTTTTATTGTCGTATTGGCGTTGATATACGGAATCGGACAGATTCTGAATATATTCTTCATAACGGAGATGATGCTGCTTGTATCCATGATGGGTGCGGGTTGTGATTACTGTATCTTCATCATATCGCGTTACAGAGAAGAGCTCCGTTCCGGACTTCCGCATAAAGAAGCACTCCATCAGGCGGTCGTCTGGGCAGGAGAATCCATTGCGACTTCCGGTGCATCGGTCATAATCGGATTCGGTGCCATGAGTATCTGTTCTTTCAGTCTCGTATCTACAATGGGAATCTGTCTCGCAGTCGGTATTCTGGTAGCACTTATGGCTGCTCTTACACTCATCCCTGCGGTTCTTGCTCTTGTCGGCGACAGGATATTCTGGCCTACGAGGATGAACGCATTCGAAGAGGGCGGAAAGGCTACACGCGGATGGTATGCCAAATGCGGAAAAATCGGAAAGAGGTATTTTGAAGCCTCATCCAGATTTTCGATTAAACATGCCAAAGCGATAGTTCTCGCTGCGGTACTCGTGACTGTTCCTGCGGCATATCTTATGGAAACCAACGAAACGTCATACGACATGATTTCGTCTATGCAGTCCGGAGATTCCGGAGAAGGTATGGATCTTATCGGAGAGTACGCCAATCAGGGAATGCTGATGCCGAATTACTCTGTTATTCAATATGATACCAACATTGCCGTGTATGCGCCCATTTCGTATATCGATATGACTCTGCCCGGATTGGTCTGGACCGAGAACGGAAAATCTGTTGTAGCAGGTTTGAAGCCCGTATATGAAGAAATATTGAAGGACGATAACGTTGCAGAAGTTTCCGGGCCGTTCGTATGGTCAAACGAATTGGCAGAAGCCAGGGCAGCATTGCCTGGTGCATCTTCTACAGAACTTGTCGCATATATAATCAAGGATGCACCCACAACCATTCAGGCCGTTCTGAGCGAAGTAATTCAAAGCCTTGACGAACAGGGATTTGTGGCAGATCTTCTAGTGGACGATTCTTCTCAGCCTGTAGTAAGTCCTGTTATGGATTACTTCGTCAATTACGAAGGCGGCATATTGGGCGGAGACTTCAAAGCATCCGTCGATGCAGACGGCAACACCGCATATTCCGGCGCATGGCAATACATCAAGATTACATACGCCACAAAGGATGCCGCAATGGCGCCCGCATCTATGGATACCATCTCATATGTTGACGGTATTGTGGGCGATTACGTATCCGACAACGAGTTTGCCGTTCAGACCTGGCTGACGGGAACTGCTGCCGTGATGTTCGAAATATCCCAGGTTATCGGTAAAGAGTTCAACAAGATTGAATTGCTTGTTATCGTTCTGATAATTATACTTCTCTTCGTTGTGATGAAGTCTTACACTATTCCGTTCAGATCCGTTCTGACCATATTGATGAGTATCTGCTGGACTTTGGCAGCCACGCATATCGTGTTCGTGAACATACTCGGACAGGAAGTCATGTGGCTTATTCCGTTGATTCTTCTCGTTATCTGTCTCGGACTCGGAATGGATTATGATATCCTTCTTACTACCCGTATAAAGGAAAATGTGAAAGCAAGGGGAATGAGCAACGACGAAGCAATCCATCACGCCGTTATGCATACGGGTTCGGTCATTACGATTTGCGGACTCATCATGGGCGGTGCGTTCGGTACGCTTATGCTGTCCGGAATGACTATGATGCAGGAATTCGGATTTGCTCTCTGCTTTGCCATTTTGGTAGACGCGCTTATTGTCCGTACATACATCGTGCCTGCAGTCATGCATCTTTTGGGAGACTGGAACTGGAAAGGACCGAAATTCCTCGACAGATCCAAAAAATCCGAGCCGTCCGAGAACACCGAGGAATAAGATGATAAACGGGATCCTTCGGGATCCCACTTTCCCACCGTCAACTTTTAAGTCGGATATTCTTTCATAACACCGATGATTCTGAAGTATCTCGGGAAGCGCGGATGGATTTTGGTCTGTATCTGCACCGTATGTATGTTTTGTCAATGTTATCTCGATTTGGCAATCCCGGGATATATGTCGTCGGTTACGGAGATATTACAGAACGGCGGTACTACGGAACAGGTAGTTTCCGAAGGTAAAACGATGCTGTACTGTGCTTTGGGAAGCTTTATGTTTTCTGTCATTGTGGCGTTGACATCTTCCAAAGTCGCCGCATCAATGGCAACCAGACTGAGAAAGGAACAGTTCGAAAGAGTATCGTCATTTTCAGTTCAGGAAATAAACCGCTTCACTACCGCGAGTCTCATCAACCGTTTTACCAATGATATAAGCCAGATTCAGAGAATGATTGTAACGGGACTCAATGCGTTGACCAAAACGCCCATTATGGCATCTTTGGCATTGGTGAAAATCTCCGGCGGAAGTTGGCAGTGGACGGCAGTCACGGCAATATCGGTTGCATGCATGATTGCGGTAATAGCAGTCGTTATGTGGTATGTCATTCCAAGATTCAAAAGAATTCAGTCGTTAACGGATGATGTCAACAGAGTAACGGAGGAGAATCTTACGGGAGTCAGAGTGGTGCGTGCATACAATGCCGAGGCATACCAAGAGGCACGTTCCGACGGAGCAAACGAAGCTTTGACCGCAAACAATCTTTCCGCAAGGCACGCAATGTCCGTGATGATGCCTTTTGTGGATACGGTTATGAATATGCTGACCGTATCGATATATTTCATCGGTGCACTGTTGATTGTCGATGCGTACGGTTCGTCTAAAATAGATATTTTCTCGGATATGGTGGTGTTCTCGTCGTATACGATGCATGTTGTGCTGTCGTTTGTATTTATGATCATGACTTTAATGCAGATGCCCCGTGCACTTGTTTCGTCGAAACGCGTTCAGGAAGTCATAAACACAAAACCGACCATAGTGTCCGGAACGGCAAAACCGCCCATGGCGGGTACTGTCGAATTCAGAGATGTTTCGTTCAGATATCCCGGAGCTGTCGAGGATTGTCTGAGCGGAATTTCGTTCAAAGTTGCTGCGGGTGAAACGGTGGCGATAATAGGGGCCACGGGCAGCGGTAAAAGCACATTGGTCAATCTGATGCTCAGATTTTATGATGTCTGCGGAGGTTCTGTATCGGTTGACGGTACGGATGTAAGGGAGTACGATCTCGACAGTCTCAGATCGAGATTCGGTTATGTTCCGCAGAATATTGTGCTGTTTACCGGTACCGTGGGATACAATGTGGGTTTCGGACTGCCTTCCGATGCCGACCGTATTTCCGAAATCCGCCGTGCACTGGACATTGCACAGGCTTCTTCGTTTGTTGACGGGATGGAAGGCGGAATAGATGCGATGGTTTCCCAGGGAGGAACCAATCTCTCGGGCGGTCAGAGGCAAAGACTGTCCATAGCCCGCGCAGTATGCAAAAGAGCCGAAATAATGGTTTTCGACGATTCGTTTTCGGCTTTGGATTACAGGACCGACCGCAATCTCAGAAACGCTTTGGCCGAAGAATGCAAAGAATCCACGAAGATCATTGTCGCACAGAGAGTCAGCACTATTGTCGATGCAGATCGGATAATTGTATTGGATGACGGAAAGATTGTCGGTAACGGCACCCATAAGGAGCTTTTGGATAACTGCGAAGTATATCGCGAAATCGCTTCTTCGCAATTAACGGAAGAGGAGATGATGCAATGAGTTTCGGCGGACCGCAGAGAGCTCCGGGAAGCAGATTTGTCAGCAGAGGAAAGGCTGACAGTTTCTGGGATGCATGGAAGAGGCTGTTCCGGTATATGTCCGAATACCGTTTGTCATTTGTTATTGCTGTCGCGGCATCCGCAATATGTGCCGTTACATCGGTATTGGGTCCGCATTATCTCAGCTTAATAACAAACGAAGTGGAGAAAGGACTGACGGCATCCATGGATACGGATTGCGTCATGACTCTTGTTGTGATGCTTTCCGCGATATATATTTTCGGAGGATTTCTGTCGTTTCTTGACAACTACTGTATGGCTACGGTTTCTCAGAAAACGGCATCCAGGTTTAGAAAGGATATAGCCAGAAAGATAAACAAACTTCCGTTGAAGTATTTTGACGGACACCGTACCGGAGATATACTCAGCCGTATAACGAACGATGTCGATAATATAAGTCAGTCTATGGATCAGGGCGTAACTACGCTGGTATCGGCGGTTACGCTGTTTACCGGAGCCTTGGTGATGATGTTTGTGACAGACGTGAGTTTGGCGCTCATATCGTTAGCCACAACACTGCTGGGTCTGATTATCATGAAGATTTTAATGTCCCGTTCGCAGAAGTATTTCGTGAACCAGCAGAGGGATCTCGGAAACATGAATTCCCATGTCAGCGAAATCTATTCGGGTCACGTTGTCGTCAAGGCTTTCGGAGGGGAACAGAATTCTTTGGATAAGTTCAGAGAAATAAATTCAAGTCTGTCTAACAGTGCATTCAAGTCGCAGTTTATAGGACGCGTAATGATTCCCGTGACGAATTTTACCGGTAATCTCGGTTATGCCGCAGTATGCATATCCGGGGCTGTGATGTACATCAACGGCAGTATTTCGTTCGGAACAATCGTTGCATTCATGTTTTACGTCCGCATGGTTTCCCGTCCCATGAATCAGATTTCGGAGGCTTTGATTTCAATGCAATCCGTTGCCGCTTCCGCGGAAAGGGTTTTCGAGTTTATAGACGAAACCGAAATGGATCCAGAGACAAACATCTCTGATACATTGGAACATGTTGCAGGCAGAGTGGAATTCAGAAACGTTCATTTCGGATACGAACCCGGAAGAGAGGTTATATGCGGGTTCTCGGCTGTTGTGGAGCCGGGTCAGAAAGTGGCAATTGTCGGGCCTACTGGTGCCGGAAAGACGACAATAGTAAACCTGCTTATGCGTTTTTACGATGTATCCGACGGTGAAATACTGATAGACGGCATACCTGTAAGG
>CAKQHC010000090.1 GCA_934234005.1 uncultured Methanomassiliicoccales archaeon
ATACAGGAGAAAGTATTCAGAATGAATGTTAAGCTGTCCAAACACAGACAATTGATGAACTCAATTGTTCCGGGAGGAGTTCGTCGCGACATTCCGGATGAAAGGCTGAAAGAATTGGACAATTTCCTATTCAGACTGAAATTGGAAGTGCAGGATCTTGAAGAGATGATGATGGACAATCCGTCTCTTCTTGACAGGATGGAGACAACAGGCAAACTTACAGAGGATAAAGCATTGGAAATCGATGCAACCGGACCCATAGGACGTGCCAGCGGATTGAACAACGATGTAAGAAAGGATGCTCCGTATGAATGTTACGGCGAATTGGGCATGAATGTTATTTCTGACAATCGCGGGGATGTATTTGCAAGGACATCGGTACGTTTCGGAGAGATAACCGAATCAATAAGTCTGATTCATCAATGCATAGAGTCCATGGAACCCGGTGAAACGCGCATTCGCGCCATTCCGGAAGACGGTTTCCATTGTGCGGTGGCGGAAGCTCCGAGGGGAGAATTGGTACACTGCTGTACAATATCCGACGGAAAGATATGGAGATATAATATCAGGGATCCGTCGTTTATGAATTGGTTCGGCATGTGTTATGCCGTTCCCGGAAATGTTGTTCCCGATTTCCCGTTAATCAACAAAAGTTTTGGATTGTCATACAGCGGCAACGATCTGTGAGTGATGTTATGTCAAACGAGATGTTTTCAAATTTAATTTCTCACAACAGAAATACCGAATCGGTTGAAGAAATACTCGGCTCCAATGCTACTATGCCGATGTCCGGAGATAATTGCATTTTATGCGGAAAATGCAAAAACAATTGCCCCACTAAAGCAATATCGATTGAAGACGGCAGGTGGTCGGTGGATTTGGGGAAATGTATATTGTGTTTTGATTGTTTCATGGTTTGTCCCAACGATTCGATCAGAGAAGTTCAGGCTCCGGATTATTCCCTGTTTCGTGAAGAACTGATTGTATCTTCCGATACCGATGTAAAATCCATAGAGAAGAGATTTGATGCAAAGATTTGCAAATTGTTCGGAAGATCTTTGGCAATAAGAGAATTGGATACGGGATCGTGCAATGCCTGCGAGGTGGATTTGAATGCCATGTCAAATCAATTCTATGATCTTCACCGTTTCTGCATTAAAGTGGTTGCATCGCCCAGACATGCGGATGCACTGGTAGTAACCGGACCCATGACCAACAATATGCATGAGGCAGCGGTTCTTACATACGAAGCTGTTCCGAAACCAAAATTGGTCATTGCATCGGGAGCATGCGCAATATCCGGAGGTATGTTTGTAGGAGGGGATGTTTTCGGAGAAGGAATAAAAGACGTCCTTGTGCCCGATATGTACATCCCCGGATGTCCGCCGACGCCCGATCGCGTAATCAGGGCTTTGGTTAAAGCACTCGGCATCAAAGTTCGATGAGACTCCATACAAATTCTGCTTCTTCCGAAAGGTGGATATCTTCCGGTTTTACGTTGAATTCCGAGCATCCGTCGGAATTGCACATCAGCATACGGGCCGAACGTACTCCGGGCTGATATCCGCCGTTGTAATTTATTTTTAAAATTTTTCCCAGTTTGGCATTTACGGATGATGCCATTATCTCGGCTTTGATACGGGCATCGGCGCCAACAGTTTTAAGAAGTTGGTTTCTCCGTGTTTCGTAGTCGGAACAGCCGTACGATACGGAGACAGAAACTTCGGATTCTTCCGCGGATATCGTTTCATAAACAACGGCAAATTTTTCAAGCGGGATTTTGACTACAAAGTGCATTTCGGCTTCCACACCGTTTCTTTCAATCGTTTCTTCGCTGACGTTTCCCACAGTTTTCAAAACTTTTTTGTTTAAAAACCTCACAGAGGGAGTCTTCGTGCTTACAGATTCTTCCGGTATCGGTATCAGAAGTAATTTCTTAATGATGGAATTCGTAATTTTAACAGCTTCTTCTACGCATTCGTTACGATTTTGCGAAGATTTGCACACTCCCACATCTATGGTTGCCGTGTCTACGGGAATATCAGATTCGGCGCGTCCTATTACGGATATCGCATCTGTTTCAGTATTCATGCAATCCCTCACTGTACTACAATTACCGTACATTTTGCATTTGCTACAACGTAGTTGGATACGCTTCCCATAACAATTCTGTCAAAAGAGGTTTTAGACGAACGGCCGACGATGATGGTAGAACAGTTAAAACGTTTGCAGGCCTGAAGAATTACTTTTTCCGGTTGTCCCGATTCCATTGTAATTGTGGCATCAACATTGTTTTGAACTGCTTTCTCAAGCGCCTTTTCCATATACTCATGTACGCGTGAGATCTCTGAATCCGTACTTTTGGTAAGAACGGTGATTATGCGCAATGACTCTCCGTAAACGGATGCGTTTTTAATTGCAAAATCCAGAGCCTTTTCGGTGTTCTGTCTTCCGTCATATGCCACAATCATAGTCATATTTGAGTTTATATAATTACAATATAAACTACTGACGGTTGGTATAATTTGTGAGGAACGACTAAACAGTATGTGTCAGTATCAATATTCTAATTGACATGCTGTGTACTCGGATAAGTTTTTGTGAAGGAAAACCTTTTATCGGATAAGAGGATGGAGGGATAGTCGGGCCCGTGGGCTAACCTGGTATACTTGCGGCTTCGGGAGCCGTTGATTCCGGTTCAAATCCGGGCGGGCCCACTTGCATTAGCAAGTAATTTGGATTTTTTCGGTGTTGATTTTTGCATATCGGTGCCTGTTATTTCATTTTCCGGATTTACGTTCTCATGTCTGTTTTCGTTGCTTCCTGTCATTTTTTTTACATTTAGTTTCATCGTTCCCGCCATGTAATCAAGATTTACTCCGATGTACTTCAAAGTAATATCCGTCGATTCATGGTAGAGCATTTGGGATCTTGCTGTACTATATACGGTTGCTTCAATTTAACATTCTTTGAAAATCATACTAATAATTATATACTAAACAGTGCAATATAGTAGTTGGAGCGAATCGGAATAATGGACAGGTGCTCTACCATCCACCCGGGCTCCGTTCTCTTGTTCATTTTGTTACGCGCTTAAAACGCATTCTCAAAATTTTGGCTATGGTTCCGTCCTTACGTTCTACTTTAGATCTTGCAGCATTAGCGACATAATCATTCATCTGGAGAAAATTCGAGGGCAATGTTTTACCTTCTGATTTATACATGCTGCCATACACAATACGATTGCTATCTGAAAATTTACGGCATAACTCCTTGACTTGTTTGTTACTTCCATACTGGGAATGGTTATCTATTAAAATCCATACTGCTCCATTTTCAGGCAGCACTTCGTCCAATGTATCGTTTAGCACGCCATATATGCGTTTTTTCTATGTCCGCGCAACATATAATTGGGCATCGGTTCGTTTTTGTCAATATACACGCACGATGTTTTTGTTCCTGTTTCTTTTATCGCATGCGATATTGCGATTTTTTCAGTCAGGGTAGATTTGTAGGCTTTTTGTTCATCGTTACTGTGTTTCTTCCTATTGTCGCGGGATATTTTTGTATAATTTCTAGAATGACTAACAAAAACGCCGTAGCAGAATTTGATTAAAACCAAATGAATTTCTTCGTTTTCAAGGAATTAATCCGCGGATAATTACAAATCTCGACACAATGATTATTGCGATGTATTTATTGAAGTTACGTGAATATTTATATACAAATTAACAGAATGGGTTACGTAGGAGTTAATATGGAATCGGGCCGTTGATCGGCGACCTCCGGTAACTTCTACGGTTAAGCCAGAATCGGGTTGGTGAATCTGACCCCTGGCCACCGTCATTTTTCAATTTTTGTTCCTTTAAAAATGTAGCCCGGATCCTCAATTTTATTGATTTTATATAAAAATCGCTATAGCATCCGCTGAAGCATAAAAGTCGTTAGATGGTCTAAGTGTCGGAATCTACTCATTCGGACTGCCAATTTGTTTCCCAGGCTCATATGATACGGCCCATTTCCGCGATGCTCAGCATAGGTTCGGCTACTGTACCAATTTATGACGCAGTCTCGAAGACCAAAAGAAAATTCAGTATCGTTTTCGCCGTTCCCCGTCCGTAATCGCCTTCCGACATTGTATCGTCAACATGTTTTCTGTTGTATTCTCCCGTTGTCCCAATATTCCGACGAAGTCGGAACAACGGACAGCGAAGCTGTACGCTTTATCAACATTTTTCGCGGACAACCGTCTGCGTCATATCAAAACAATCTTGGCTGTCCAATCCGTCAATATCTATGGATTCGGCTCTGAGTTTCGATTTTCTAAAAACTTCCGGATCTTAGATGAACAAACGGCCTTTCTTCACCATGGAATAAATGAGCATCACTATTTCGTTGGCACACGCCACGACACAGACTTTGAATGGTTTTTTCCTTGCAGCAAGACGGTCGAATTTGCGTTTTACTATCTAATCGGTTTCCGTGGAGATGTGTACCAACGTTGCCTGATAAATCAGCTTTCTGGCAAGTCTGTCGCCTCTTTTGGATATCGGAAGATCATGGTTGGAATCTGCCGAATCCGACTGCCTGGGACGAAGTCCGAAATAACACGATAGATCTTTGCCGGTTTTGAATCTTGAAATGTCATCGATCATAGACGTGACATATGCCGCACTGTGGATTCCGAATCCGGGAATCGAATGGATGATCTCATACATCCTGCATCCGACGAAGTATTGTTCCAATACCTTTTTCGTGTAACTTATCGGTAATTTCATGCGTTCCATGGCGACATCATGGAGCGTCAATACTGCATCGTTCATTCTCTTCAATTGTGCGATGGCTCCTTTGGACGAAATATCCCTGTAATTGATCGATTTTCCGCGCATAAGCAGATGCATGCGCGTCTGCTTCTTGTAACGTGTAAGAATTCTGCATTGGTCTGCAAGAAATCTGCTCAATTCCCTACGGACCATCGTGTCCGAATCGGGAATGTAACATACAGAAAATTCGTCTTCGCCGTTCATTTTGCGTCTCATATAATTGGCGAGTTCCAACGCATCGTTGTCGTCATTCTTGGTGGTGGAATGTGTAATACGGTACAGATCCGTAGAATGCGCAACGGTAATGTCGAGATTCAAATCCGTCAATATTCTGTACACATCATGTGTTTTCGTGGAATTCTCCATGAGAATTCCTACTTCGTCAAATCCGGACAATATGTCTGCAAGATTTGACAAACCTTCTGTATCGGATTTCATGCGTCTGAGTTGCGAATTGAGACTTTCAATCTGTTCTTTGAGTCCGTCGGGAACCATTCCGCCGATGCTTGCATCGACAATACGTACGGCGCACTTTTCTTTGTGGACATCAATCCCGCATGCGACACGGGAAGGTATTCTAATGTTTTTGGCTTTGTTTCTTTTTTGGCCCATTTTGCAACCTCCGTGTTGTAACATGACCGAAAGGGCTTTTCAAGACAAAGTCATCGCCAAGTTTATTATTGGAGAGATGACATTGAGGGATTAGCCATCGGTTTTTGTTGTTGCAAACTTATATCGTGGGCTACATTTTTAAATGGGCGGATTTAATTGTAGTTATTTGTCCGTCAATGGCGGACTTTGATTTTTAATGCCTTACATTTGTATTAACTGCATGATTAAACCTAATGTAAGTTTTTGACTCGATGAAGATTCTTTAAAAAAGTTGGATGAAATAATCGAAAGCGGGGAATTTTCAACTAGGACTGAGATTATAAAGTATGCATTGCGCCAGTTCCTGAAAAATTGGGACGGCAAACGTTTTTGAGGGGGGGGGGAGCCCCCATTCCGTATGGATCAAAGGAACATTTCCGTAGCTCAAGTTCACATTCTTTAAAAATCATACTAACAATTATATACCGAATAGTGCAATATAGTAGTTGGAGTGAATCTGGATTAAACAGACGGTGCCTACCGAC
>CAKQHC010000091.1 GCA_934234005.1 uncultured Methanomassiliicoccales archaeon
TGCGCAATTCAATCTCGGTTTGAAGTATGAGTATGGTCAAGGAGTCGAACAATCCTACGAAGAAGCCGTAAAATGGTACAGGCTGTCTGCCGATCAGGGTAATGCTTCTGCGCAATGCTATCTGGGTGAGATGTATGATAACGGCCAAGGAGTCGAACAATCATACGGAGAAGCCGTAAAATGGTATACTTTGGCTGCCGATCAGGGTAATGCCCGTGCGCAAAATAGGCTCCGCGATATGTATGAAAATGGTCTATACGTAGGAGCAGTTTTATGAAAAATCTGCCAAATGGTACAGGCTGTCGGCAGATCAGGGCGATGCCGATGCGCAATACAATCTTGGTGTGATGTACGATATCGGCAGAGGTGTCGAGCAATCCTACGAAGAAGCCGTAAAGTGGTATGGATTATTGACAGATCATAGTGAGGCGATAGAGCAAAACCATCGTGCCTGGATGTGCAATATACTTGATGACAGGGAAACTGTAAAGTGGTATACATTAGCTGCTAATCAAGGTTATACCGATGCGCAAAATAATCTTGGTATAATATATGAACACGGCGAAGGTGTGAAACAATCTGATTGGGAAGCCGTAAAATGGTATACTTTGGCTGCTAATCAAGGCAATGTTTATGCGCAATACAATCTCGGTTGGATGTATGAGCGTGGTAAAGGTGTCGAACAATCCTATGAGGAAGCCGTAAAATGGTATATTCTGGCTTCCAATAATGATCGTGATTCTGACATTTTTTTAGATGTAGAATATGAGGCTGTAAAGTGGTATACTTTAGCTGCCAATCAGGGCAACGCAGATATGCAGTGTAATCTTGGTTTGATGTATGAGGCCGGCAGAGGTGTCGAACAATCTTACGAAGAAGCGGTAAAGTGGTACAGGCTGTCGGCAGATCAGGGCAATCCTTTTGCACAAAAAAAACTCGGCGTGATGTACGAGTTTGGCAGAGGTGTCGAACAATCCTATGAGGATGCCGTAAAGTGGTATAGATTATCGGTATATCAGGGCAATCCATTTGCACAAGAAAAACTCGGCGTGATGTATATGGAGGGAAAAGGTGTCGAACAATCCTATGAGGAAGCCGTAAAATGGTACAGATTGTCTGCAGATCAGGGTTATGCTTGTGCTCAGAATTACCTCGGTTGGATGTATGAGCGTGGTAAAGGTGTCGAACAATCCTATGGGGAAGCCGTAAAATGGTACACTTTGGCGGCCAATCAGGGCGACGATTGTGCGCAATGCAATCTCGGTGTGATGTATGAGGCCGGCAGAGGTGTCGAACAATCTTATGAGGAAGCCGTAAAATGGTACAGATTGTCAACTTACCAAAATAATTCTGTTGCGCTGTACAACCTCGGTTTGAAGTATGAGTATGGCCAAGGGGTCAAACAATCCTACGAAGAAGCCGTAAAATGGTACAGGCTGTCGGCAGATCAAGGTAATGCCTGTGCGCAATGCAATCTCGGTGTGATGTATGAGTATGGCCAAGGTGTCGAACAATCCTACAAAGAAGCCGCAACATGGTACACTTTGGCTGCCAATCAGGGCAATGCCGATGCGCAATGTAATCTTGATAAGATACGTGAAAATTATAGAAGTACCTGCCAATCACAAAAAAGGTGTGATAACACTGATAATGTAAATGCATTGGGAAAATTATCAGAACAGACGATCCAGGCAATACTGTATTGAGTGGAATAATGCATAAGCACAACCAGGTATTGGACGACATGGGATACCTGCAATTAGTTGACGATGATGTTGTTTCGGAATCGGATCAGGCAACGGAGCAGATATACAAACAATCCTGTGATGATGTTTGGATTGTTTTCAGAGATTCCCTTTCGTCTGCAGAGAATGATTATATTACAAACATGTTAAAATTAAACAATACTAAGCGTGATTTTAAAATCGAAGAGTCAATCAATAACCGTGCATTTGACATTATCGGCGATTCGATTATTGATAACGGAAGTATTGTAGAAGATTATTTGAAAGAATTGGAGCGCGTATTATGATTAAAATTCCATCGAGAATCGAAAAAGAGATTTTATCTGCATTTTCTGGAGGACAGGTTCCATCCCAAGGAACGGGATATGTTCAGTTTGGAAGGGATTCCGAATTGATATCGGTAGATAAAAATCTGAAAGCCACCGGAGAAAAGGACGGCATAGGAGTATTCAGATTTGTATCCGGACAATTCGGAGCAGGAAAGAGTTTCATGTTGCAATTCATCCGCGAAGTGGCTATCAAGAACGATTTCGTAGTATTGAATGCAAATATAACAAGGGAATGTAGATTCACAGGCAGCAGGAAAGAAGGATTGAGGCTATATCGTGAATTAATTAAGAATATGTCCACAAAAACACAACCGACCGGCGGTGCGTTGGAGATTGTTTTAAACAAATGGATTTCTAAAATACGCACAGAACTGGCAAATACCAACAACATCGATGAAGAAAATGTCACTACAAGTATGATTATGAAGGAAATCCGGAGAATTACATCGGAGATGTCGTATATGCCGATGTATAGTGATTTCATTCGCATGGTGTCACGTTATTGGATATCGGCCAGCAGTCAGTCTTTGGATAATAATGCACTTCGTTGGCTCAAAGGAGATTACGAGCAGAGATCTCTTGCTAGGAACGATTTGGATATAGGAGTTATTATCGATGATTCCAATTGGTATCATTTCATCAGAATATGGACCAGATTTGTGGTCAGCATAGGATATAAGGGACTGATATTGATAATTGACGAAGGAGTTTATTTAGCCAAGATCGGAGCGAAAGCCCGTGAAAATAATTATGATAGTATACTGGCTATATACAATGATATATATTCGGGAAACACCAGAAATCTTTCCGTTTTTATGAGCGAGACGCCTGCATCTGTGGAAGACAGAGTCAGAGGCCTCTACAGTTACGATCCTCTGCGTTCCAGATTGGAGCCCGGCAGAGTTATCAACGGTTTTTCCAATCCGAACAGTTGTGTCATAACTCTGCGTTTTCTTAATAAGAATGAATTGGGAGCACTTCTTCTTACATTGAGTGAAATTCATGCTCATGTGAATAAATATGAGAGGTCAATCTCCGAAGAAGATATAACTGAATTTGTGAGGAAAGAATCAAGCAAAAATATTACAGGCAATATTTTACCCCGTGACATATGCATGACATTTTTGGCAGTTTTAGACATAATGAGTCAGGAAAAAATGTCGTTTTCACAAATATATGGCAGTGTTCCGATCAATATAAAAACAGACGACGGCTCTAGAGAGAATATTGACGAGGTCTTGGATGTATGAGGGATTTCTATTCCGAACTTCCTCCGTTCCTTCAGGATTACGTCAGAGTTAATAAATGGACAGAGTTCAGGGACGTTCAAAAGAAGTCTTTCAAAGTATTGTTCGATTCGGATGACGACCTGCTGATAACATCCGGGACATCCAGCGGAAAGACAGAAGCTGCGATGTTTCCGGTGATTTCGTCTCTTTATCGGAAACCGTGCAAAGGCATTGGGGCATTATATATCAGTCCATTAAAGGCATTAATCGACGATCAGTTCGAACGTATAGAAGAAATTCTTACCCATGCTGATATTAAAGTGACCAATTGGCATGGTGATGTCAGTCAAAGTGTCAAGAAATCTTTGATGAGAAATCCCAGCGGAATACTTCAGACTACACCCGAATCACTTCAATCTTTATTGTTTAACTATAGTTCCGAAATAGACGGAATGTTCCCGGAACTTCGTTTCATAATTATTGACGAAGTTCATGCGTTTATGAATTCGACCCGCGGATTGCAGTTATTATGCGAACTCGAATTATTGTCAAGGATAACCGGATGCAACCCTCGGCGTATCGGCCTGTCTGCCACACTTTCGGATACGGAGACAGCATCAAATTGGCTTCGCGGAAACGGTGCACGCAACATATCGGTTGTAGAATGTCATAGTTTGTCCACACCCGACTTAGAATTAACATTTGATATTTTTCCATCCGGCGGAAGCGTAAATGATCCTGTTAATCCGCAAACGAACGAAGTACGCAACAAACACATTTTGGATTATTATATGAAGATATTTGCCGAGACCAACCCGTATAATTGTATTGTATTTGCCAACAGCAGATTGGATGCAGAAAAGATAACACGCAACATAAAGATAATCAACAAGAGGATGTCAAGTAACAAAGATATTGAGATCCATCACGGCAGCATATCAAAGGAACTTCGTAAAGATTCGGAATCAAAGATTAAAAATTCCCAATTCGGAGTAACATTAATCTCAACATCAACATTGGAGCTCGGAATTGATATAGGGAATATCGACCGTGTTGTTCAGAAAGACCCGCCGTACAGTTGTTCAAGCCTTGTTCAGAGAATAGGTCGTTCTGGTCGCAGAACGGGCGTACCCGTTTTTAGGATGTTTTGTACATGCGATATGGGAAAAGACAGAGATCAGATTTTTACTATACCCATCAACCTTATAAGAGGCATAGCTCTGATGGAATTGGGACTCCGTGAAAAATGGGTTGAACCCATAAGATACAGTTCTCTGCCGTTTGGTCTTCTGTATCAGCAGACTATGGGATTCATTCATTCCAACGGAGGCGCAACATTCAGACTTTTATGTTCAAATGTCCTCTCATCTTATCCCTTTAATAATATCTCCGAAACAGACTACAAGATTATGTTGAAGCATCTTATTGAATCGGGGCACATAGAATTGTTTGAAGGCAGTTTTGTTATATCGGAGAAAGGAGAAAAAGTGGTGAACGACATAGATTTTCTTGCAACATTCTCTGATGATAACAAATATGAAGTAATTTCAAACGGAAAGCTTATCGGATTTATTCCCAAACGTCCGGTTCCGAACAGACGCATATTGCTTGCTGGACGTACATGGATAGTCAGTAAAGTGTCCGGTGTAACGGTTGAAGTCGATAAAGGTTCCGACGATGCGATAACGAATTGGGACGGTGGCGAACCGTACATTCATGAAAAAATAATGTCGATGATGAGAATAGTTTTGGATTCCGATGAGATCTATCCATATATTGACAATAATGCATCAGAGGCTTTAAAATCTGCCAGATTAGTGTCTAAAAGTATTGGTTTTACTGATAAAATCATTCGGCGTTCCGAAGATATTGTAGAAATCCACCCATGGGTCGGAAGCGTACAGTTTGATACGCTGGTACGTATAATTAAGAGGATTGACGGGATGAAAATAATCGGATGCGTACCACCATACTATATTCGGATTGTCACCTGTTTTGATATCAGCTGTGTGAAGAAAACCATAATGGAGCGTATTAATAATACGGATCCCGTATCTTTGATAACCAAAAATGATTATCTTGATTATGAGAAATTTGATTCATATGTCCCGCATTCGTTATTGGTAAAGAAATTCGTCAAAGATAAAATCGATATGGATTTTGCAATATAATTTGGTTACACCCTCTTCACCACAACGTTCGGACCGAACGCATCCTTTCTGATATTCGCGAGCGATTTCGGAACGGTGACGATTTTCAGAGAATCGCAGCCCAGAAACGTTTCTTTTCCGATGCTCTTCACAGAATGCGGTACCGTCACGCTCTTTAGGGAAACACAGTTCCCGAAAGAACATTCCCCTATGCTTTTCACCGAACATGGTATGGCAGTTTTCGAGGGATAGGCAGCCGTAGAACGCCTCGTCCCCTATGCTCTTTACGTAATCAGGGATAATCGCGTTGCCGTATCTGTCTGTCCTTCCGCGCACGAGTTTATCCGTTCCTTTCTCCACCAGACAGCCGTCCGGCGAATAATAGTTCGGA
>CAKQHC010000092.1 GCA_934234005.1 uncultured Methanomassiliicoccales archaeon
CGGGTGTCCCTCGACAGCGTATGACAGTGCCGTGTAGAATATCGGGTATACGTTCATTCCCATTGAACTTAGAATTTCCGCTGCTTTGTCGATGTGGTCCGTGTTGTGATACACCATATTGCTACTGGTGAACATAATTCCTACCGTCGGTTTGTCCGGATCGAATGTCGACAGTATCCGGTCAACGGTCGGCGTACCTTCGTATCCGGGAATGTAAATTCCGTCAACGGGGTTTTCCTTTATGTCGGGCAGCGGAACATCGGTGAGTCCGAGTACGCGTGCCGCACAAAGGTACAGAGCGTATTCATTCTCTGCGCCTCTGTTGGCTGCGTATTTTGTCATACATTTGAACTGTTCGTCATTTCCTTTGAACAGCGGTCTGTTGAGCATGGTTACTTCCGCATTACCCGAATAGAGCAGAACAAGAGCCTTTGAATTCCTGAGAACTTTCTCATATCTGTCGAAGCGGTGGAATTTACTGGGATCCGACATACAGCGGATGAACACGAAGTCAGCCTGCGACGTGAAGGCCGCAAGATCATGGTAGAGTTCGATGTCGTCGTCTATGTCGGTGCTGTTGAGCGCCATCGTTCTGTTTTCTATACCGATTTCGCTCAGTCTCTGTGCGGGTGCCGCCATAGTAGGCGCGTCCGTCGATTGGACGGAGATTACAATGATGTTGAATGTCATCTGATCACATCTTCAGTTCTATGTTGTCGTCCTGCAGTATGACGTGCGGCGAACCGTGGTCATCCACGATGTCTGCCTCCACGTGATATACGCTCATCAGCGATTCGCGGTTGATAACGTCCTTCGGTTCTCCGGCGGCAAAGACCTTACCTTCGCTCATCATGATTATTTTATCGGCATATTTGGCGGACATATTGATGTCGTGACACACCATAATTACCAGCATGCCTTTCTGCCTGACCAGGGCTTTGAGGATTTTCATAACCTCCAGTTGGTGTCTTACGTCCAGATTGGCCGTAGGCTCGTCAAGCATCATTATTTGGGGTTCCTGGGCCAATCCTCTTGCCAGCATGACTTTTTGGTGCTGTCCGGCGGACAGTTCGTTGAACGATCTCAGGGCAAGGTCGCCTATGTTGAGAAGATTGAGTATGTCGTATACCATGTTCAGGTCTTCGTCGCTCACTCTCCAGCGGTTATGCGGATGCCTTCCCAGAAGAACGGTATCTACAACGGACATGGAGAATGTATCCGTAGAGAAACACGGAACATATCCTACGGTTTTTGCGATATCGCGTATTCCCATATCTTCGCTATTTTTGCCGTTAATGAATACGGTTCCCGAATCGGGAATCAGAATTCTGTTTATGCAGTGCATAAGCGTAGATTTACCGACACCGTTGGGCCCCAGTATAGCTACGAGTTGCGGTTCCGAGAGATCGAGTGTAATATCATCCAGAACCTTGAAACTCGAATATCCGAATTCGAGATTGTTTATTTTAATATCCATATAATCACCATGAATTTTTTCTCAGTTTGATAAGTATAAACAGGAACAGAGGTCCGCCTATCAGAGAAGTTATCACACCTACGGGAAGTCCGGAGGCGGTCAGTTCACGGGCAAGACAATCGGCTGCCATCAGGAAAGCGGCACCGAAACAGGCAGATGCGGGAATCAGATATCTGTTGTCAGATCCCAATATCATTCTGACGATGTGGGGTGCAACCAATCCCACGAATCCGATGGTTCCGGTGAAACACACGAATGTCGCGGTCATCATAGATACGACTATCATAAACATCAGTCTCATCGTTTTCGGATTTTCTCCCAATGCTTTTACGCCGTTGTCTCCCAATGCCAATACATTCAGAATTTTGGAACAAACAGTGAAAAACGATACTCCCAGTATGGATGCGGCCGCAATCAACGGTATGTTGTCCCAATTGGCTCTGCCGAGCGTTCCGATTCCCCAGATATAGGCTTCCGCAAGTTTTTCTTCGGTTGCGGTCACTTTCAGCAGAGTATCGGTCGCCGAGAACATGTACATAACCGCTACGCCTATGAGAATCATCATTGCGGGAGATATCGAACGTTTCATAGATGATATGACAATCATTGCAAAAGCAGGTATGAGGGAGAACAGGAATGCATTTACTACGGTTCTGGTGGTAGAACCGAGTCCCGGAATTATTGTTATGCCTGCGATAATGGCCAACGTTGCTCCGAGAGATGCACCGCTGGAGATACCCGTGGTATAAGGATCGGCCAAAGGATTCTTCATCGAACTTTGCATGACTGCTCCGGCCACGCCGAGTCCGGCTCCCACAAACAGTCCGGCCAGTGAAATCGGCAGACGAAGATCCCATATGACATAGTCTTTCATCTGCGATACGGAATCGGTTGCAACGTTGCCTGTGATATGGTTCCACAGAACTTCATAGCATTCGAAAAATCCTATGTTGTATTTACCGGAAACCACTCCGACTCCGAGAGTTATTATGCATACCGCGATGCATACGGCGCTGAACAGAATCTTTTTGTGGTTGAAGTTGCGGTATTCACTTATTTCTGGATGATTTTCCGACATCACCACACCCCCTTCTTATTGAGTATGATTAATATCAGGAACAACGGCCCGCCTATGAATGACATTATAACTCCTACGGGAACATCAGCGAATGTAATGTATCTTGAAACGGTATCCGCAAACAGAAGGATTGTTGCACCGCACATCATCGATGCCGGAATCAGGAATTTATTGTCGGAGCCCATTATCATTCTGGTTATGTTGGGCGCTACCAGCCCCACAAATCCGATAATTCCGAGATAACAGCATACCGATGCCGCTACGAGAGATATTATGATAAGGCAGACGATTCTGAGTTTTTTGGCATCAAGCCCCAAACTTCTGGCGCTGTCGTCTCCCAGTGCGAGGACGTTTAACCTGTTGGAAAGCACAAGAGATATGATTGATCCAACTACGACTACGGCGGCCATAAGCGGGAATGTGTCCCAGGTTACTCCGGATAAAGAACCGATTTGCCATTTGTAAATATTATGGACTGTTTCAGCATCGGATATAATTACCAAAAGTGTGGACAATGCCGAGAAAAGGAAGGACATTGCAATTCCCGCAAGTATGATGGTTGCAGGAGTCGAATTGCGCATACGGGAAAGTAACATGATTATGAATGCGGGAATCATTCCAAATACGAAGGCATTGAGCAAAGTTCCGTAACCTGTGTTGGCGGCACCCACCTGCAATCCCAATACCATAGAAACCGATACGCCGAATACGGCACCGCTCGATATTCCCGTTGTATACGGATCGGCCAGAGGATTTTTGACAATTCCCTGCATAACCACTCCGCATAATGCCAGGCCTATTCCTGCCACGACGGCTATGACTACGCGCGGCATACGTTCTTCAATTACAATATAGTCGTTCCACCACTCGGTGCTTGCCAATTCGTATGTTGCGCCACATATGTGATCCCATAAGATTTTGTAAACCTCGGAGAACGAAAGATCTCTGGGGCCGATTGTAAGGGAAACGCCCATGCAGACAAACATGACCAACAGCATGACGACCAGATACAGTGTTTTCCTGAAAATGAACTGTCTGTAGTCCTTTTTGGCCACTGCTTTGTCTGTCGTATTCGGGGACATGATGCGTTGGATAAATACTCCAACAAATAAACACTATTGGTTTTAGATATATGGATGATATATCCTAATACTTAATTACACAATTATTTAACTTAGTTGGATTATAGAACCAATGAATGAATACGAAACTAGTAGCTATCCTTGCAGTCGTTATCGTAGCGGTTGCGGGTTCGGCGGCATATATTGTAATCAATAATGATGACGACGGTCATTATGTTTCAACAGACAATACCGGACGTCTCGCGGTATACGGAAATGCGAATAACGACGATTATCTGGACAACAGTGATGTCGAGTATCTCGAAAAGATTATTGCGGGAACCGAGGAAGAGACACCTTTGGCCGATGCCAATCAGGACGGAAAAATCGATTCCGCAGATGTTGACTTTGTGAAAGGAATTCTGAATAAGACTCAAAAAACCGTTTATGTTCTTCAGACTTATAACAAGACCGCACAGGTTGTAAGCTGCAAATATCCGCTTACTTCGGTCGGAGTTGCGGGATACGAAACAATAACCGTGCTCCAGTCGATCGGTGCCGTTGACAAGATCAAGATTCTTTCCGGTGCAGGCGGAGACAGTTTTGATAAAACGTTCTATTCTGATGTATACGATCTTCCGAAATGCGGAAAGGATGTTTGGAATATCGATCCCGAACTTCTTCCTGAGAATATCAAACTGGACGGAATCATAGCAATGGATTCCAAATCATATCTTCCGAATTACCAAACCTTCGAAAAAGCCGGTATCAGCGTTGTACGTATACAGGCCGCCCACGCACTTAACTCCCTTTCCGGAATTGTTACCGTAGGATTCCTGCTCGGTTGCGAGGAGAAAGCCAACGATTTAATGGAATTCTTTGACGGAATTACCGACAACATTGTTAAAAAAGTAGGAACCGTGGCCGACAAGGACAAAGTAACAGGACTTTTTGTTACCATGACAAACTATGTCGAAGGACCTGTTGACAGATCCGAATATACGGGAACAATGGTTATTGCAGGGGCAAAATCTCTTGCCGATAAGAATTCCGCTCCGTGGGGAAGCGACAAAGCGCGTCTTCAGTTCAAGACCGGCGAAGAGTGGTTGCTTAACGACGACTATCAGGGAGATTTTATCGTACACTCCAGAGCACTCGGACTCAAGGCCCTGACATCCGAACAGATGCAGACGCAGTGGGATAGTTATTCGCAGTATTTCACAAAAATGAGTGCATATCCCGACGGATATTTCATCCTCAATTCAACACTGTCTCCCGTTCTGAGGATTGCAGTGATGGCAACACAGTTCTATCCTGATTTATTCGGAGAGGATTATGCGTTTGACTGCATTCAGCAGTACTATGACAAATTCATCACAAGCATGTCAGACTTCGATGCAAAAACAGATGCGACTTGGCTGATTACTGCCAATGACGTAAAGATTTGAATGAATGGGGCTAACGCCCCACCTTATTCTAACCGCTAGTTTGTATAGTTTATATAAAATCAACAACCGGTCTTTACAAATTTTATTTGTAGACTAAGCTTTATGAAATAATCTTCTTCATTTTTGTATATTATCATATCGTCGTATCTGTTTGTTGAAAATCTTTCGAATTCTGTCGAATTCAATAAATATTCTTCAAATTCGTTGCGGTTGTATGGGGAGAAACACGTTGTATCTCCATTTTCCTTTACTATGATGTATCCGCCGTTCATATCTTCTTTTCCGTCCCATTGACTTGAGGGATCCATTCCTAACGCAAACGCACGCAACATCATTTTAATTTTATAAGAGTAATAACCTTCGTTTGACATCCTCAGACAGTCTTCATTTTCTAGTATTTCCGCAATGTTCGAAAGTTTACCGATTCTTGTTGAATAATATTTCAAAAGCATTTCTGCAACAATATCAGGCATTAGGGAGTCAACTTTTTGAAGATTCTTTTTAAGAGATTCACATTCCACAGAATTGTACTCTAAAGTACATCCGGATTTCATTAAACAATTTATGCGATCAAAGATTTTTTCTTTTGTTTTTATAGAATTAACACGATTCATCACAGATTCATTACAATATTTGATTTTGAATATGAATTTTGTAAATTCATTTGTATCCAGAAGTGTCGGAGTGT
>CAKQHC010000093.1 GCA_934234005.1 uncultured Methanomassiliicoccales archaeon
GATCCAAAGAGATGGAACAGAATTCCGTTACCGTCAGAGATATGGCAACCGGCGAACAAAGTCTCGTCTCGGTTGACGACATCTGCAAATACGTCGGCAATTGAATGTTGTGCCGGGGTTTTAAACTCCGGCATTATCACTCGTTGGACATGCGTCTGTAATATTCGGCGAGTTCTCTGTCCTGCGTAAACACATTTCCTTTCTCCAGCATCTCGGCTAACTTATCAGCTATACAGCCGTTCATCTTCGCCATATCATTCATCTGTTCCGTGATTCTGTCATCACGGTCGCTGTCGTTGTTTTTCATAAGATATTCGAGCAGAATATCGAATCTCTTCAACGTGACATTTCTGTTTATGTTGCGTGACATTAAATCACAAGGAAAATAACTTCCAATGATATAATCATTTGTTTGTAATAAATGTAATAATTTTAATGATTGTATTAAATGTAATTTTTAACAGCATCTGGATATACCCCTTATCGGATACTCCCGCATGGATTGTTTCGAAATTGTGAAAAAAGCATTTGAACTGAAAAATATCCCGTATGAAAACATAGGCGGAACCACCATTGCCACAAACCTTCCGAACGGCAGGACATTTTTTGTCATGTGCATAAACGATGAAATCGAAATCGGACTGTCCCGTCCGAATTATTATAAAAGAATTGATGCCCGCAGAGCCACAATAGCCGGAAGAAAAAGCGTATCCGGCATTGATCATATAGAATATAACGGAACTTACGGAGAGCCTATGTTCGGAACCGCAATAAAAGCCATAGACGCCACTGTTCCGGAAATGTCGAAAGCGTTGGAAGAGATGCTGAAAAATCTTAACGATGCTATGGATAACTTCGACAAATACCTGCATTTGAGATAAACCATTATAGGGTTCTAAGATATATGGACGAGTATGGACTACCGCAACACAATAAGAAGCATTCTTTTGAAATGGGACAGACCGTTCGAAGAAGTAGAAAAAGGAAAATTTATGGTCTCTCTGAGCGAACGCCGTGTTCTTTCGATAGGTTTTATCAAAAATTCAATCGGTCTCAGAGTGATGGAGCCGGAGGTCTACAAATACAGCGATCGCAGAAAAACCATGATTTTCGGAAGAAAAGCTGCCTCCGCACATAATGTAAGGTATGACCAATCTGAGAAACAACCGGCTTTCATACTGTATATTGTACCGGAAAATTCGGATGAAGAAGAATTGTCCAAAGCAATGGATGAATGCAAAACCGATTTGGAAGCCGCAATGGATGACTTCAACAGACACATGTTCAGAACTGCATAAGTCTTCGGATTTAACAAAACATCCATTTGTCTCATTTTCCGAAAATGATAACATCAAAACTGCCAAGTTTAATTAGTTTGAATGAAAAATCCTTGCGGCAATGATCGATATACATCTTTGCCGCGAGTCGCAGTTTACTGTATACGCCGTTGTGTTCATCACGGCAGTATTGTTGGCAGACGTTACGGTTAACGGCGCCTCATTCACATTCAAATTCGTATCGGCGGCGATGACCGCCCTGTCACACATGTCCAACGGAATGTTTCCGGAGGTCCGCATATGACGTACACGGAATCAATGCCTGTATTGTCGGGAACCATGCGCATACTGGTGCCTTCGGTGATGCTTGTTCTTGCCGTCCTCTGTCCCGTATCGTATCGGATGGGAATCGGCAACCATCCCCTGTCGCTTGCCGGAGTTGTGTCCGTAACAGCAGTTTTATTGTTACTGGCAATATATTCTGTATTGTCCAAAATAACCGTAACGGTGAATGATAAGGGAATCAGAATAAACAGAATGTTCATTCCTGCCGACAATATTGCGGCATGCAGAATTGTCAATGACGTAAAACCTTACCGTAAATACGGCGGTATCGGAATAAGGCGCTCTCCGTCCGGCAAAGGATATATTTCGTCCGGGATCGGAACCGGCATAATCATCGAAAGAAAAAACGGCCCGTCCGTTGTCGTAACATCTGAACATCCGGAAAAAATATTGGAATACTGTCTCTCAATCAAAACTTAACTGGCACAGGGCATATTATGCCCTATACCGGCAAATTACCTGCTGCTCTTCGGGGGCGTTATCATAAATCCTACGGTATGCGCGTTCCTGTCTTCGGTTGCCTTGTTTTCCGACAATGCCGAAATCATCCTTCCCACAGATTCTGTGAATCTCATCATTTCATCGTCTGTGGCAAATACGGGCGCTGCCGTGAATGCCATAAGCGTCGGGTTGCTCTTGGACACTTTTTCGGGAAGATTATTCTCAAATTCTTCGAAGAATTTCATACAATACTGTGTAAACAGCCTCATAACCATTTCTCTGGACAGTTCGTCATTCTGATAATCCGACGTTATTCCGGCAAATCTGTATGTCTTCTCAACCGTCCCTCTGACTCTGCGCGTTGAAACAACTTCGAGCAGTCCTTCCTTTTCCAGTTTGGACAAATGGCGGTACATTGTGGAACGCGGTATATCCGGACATCTTTCGCACAGATATTTTACCGAAGCCGTGCCCGCACTGCTCACCTCCAACATAATCTTGCCTTTTATCGGATCCACGAAGTACTGGAGAAGCTTGTCGTCCATGCATATGATAACAATCCTTTGCACAAATAATGTTGCCGGAGAAAATCGAAAAAAAGAAACAAACATCACCGTATAGTGAGTTTGAAACAACAAAATGTGTAAAATTATAATAATATGAAGCGATACGGGAAGTATTCGATTCAGGTGTTACTATGGCAACAACCATCCCAAAAAGAACTTTGACAACGATGATGAACGCATTATCTTCCGGAGTAGTTCCGCGCAGAGGACTGGAATACATCGCTGTCGGAAGGAGGAAAGAAACAGAGACGTTCGTCACCGACATGGACGATACGGCCTGTGGCGGCGGAGCGTTCAGATTTATCTCCGGAAGATTCGGCAACGGAAAATCATTCATGACGCAAATGATCCGCAACAATGCCATAGACCGCGGATTCGTCGTCATGGATGCAGACCTTGCCATCAACAGACGTCTCACGGGAAGTCACAAAGAAGGACTTAACACCTACAGAGAACTGATTCGTAACACCGCAATTAAAGCCAGGCCCGACGGGGGCGCCATGGAGATAATTCTTCAGACATGGGCAGACGAAGCACAGGACGATGTTGCCAAAGAACTCCGTGCCGTAACTGCAGACATGTCTTCCATGCCGTTCTACAGAGATTTCATAAAAGCCGTAACTGCATACTGCGAAGATTATCTGGCCGAAAAAGACGAAATCCCTGCCTTGGAATGGCTTAAAGGAGAATGCCAATCCAAAGTCGAAGCGAAAAAACTGTTCGGCAGCTCTACCCTCATCGGCGACGAGAACTGGTATGAGATAATCAAGCTCTGGACGGAACTGTTCGTCAGACTCGGATACAAAGGACTTATTGTGTTCCTCGATGAAGCCGTTGTCCTGTACAAACTTCAGAACCGCGTTTCCAGAAGCAACAATTACGAACGCCTACTCACGATGTTCAACGACATCATGCAGGGAAAATCCACCCATCTTTCCATATACGTCTGCGGAACCCCCGAATTCATCGAAGATCCCAACCGCGGTCTGTACAGTTACGAGGCTCTCAGGTCCAGACTTGTGGGCGGAAGATTCGAAAACGGATACGACAACTATCTCGGACCCGTTATCAGTCTCAGACCCCTCACCAACGAGGAAATTTTCGTTCTTCTCAAAACAATAAAAAGTCTGCACGAACAGCGCTACGAATACGAATCCGGAATTTCGGACGAAATGATCGAAAACTATCTGCGCAGTGTCATGGCGTCGTGCATCTCCCAAAAGATGATTACCCCCAGGGAAATCACCAGAGATCTCATCAGTCTTCTGGATACCCTCCACCAACACCCCGAACTCAAATTCGAGGACATGATAAAAGGAAGGAAAGTCGAAGCCGACAGCAACCCTGACGACGACATCATCGAGGATCTGGAGATATGAATCAAGAGGAGAGATTCGACCAGCTCCCCTGGTTCCTTAAGGAACATATATACAACAGCGGTTGGACCGGATTCAGGGACGTACAGGTAAAAGCATTCGACGTTCTGTTCGGAACAGACCATCATCTGCTGATTGCCAGCGGAACATCCAGCGGTAAAACGGAAGCTGCCATGTTCCCTGTAATTTCGTCTCTGTATTCCAACCCTCCCGACAGTATAGGAGCCCTGTATATCAGTCCCCTGAAAGCTCTGATCGACGATCAGTTTCAAAGATTGCAGAGAGTACTGAAGGATTCCGGGATCAAAGTATCCGGATGGCACGGAGACATAAATGCATCCGAAAAAAAGAGAGCGATGTTCGAACCGTCCGGAATTCTGCAGATTACGCCGGAATCGCTTCAGGGTATTATCACAAACCATCCCGACGAAGTAAAATGGATGTTTTCACAGCTTAGATTCGTTGTCATCGACGAAGTTCACGCGTTCATGGCATCCGACAGGGGATTGCAGCTTCTCTGTTGCCTTGACAGAATACAGGCAATTGCCGGATGCGATCCCAGAAGAATCGGACTCTCGGCTACGGTCTCGGCCAGACAGCAGGCGATAGATTGGGTATCCGCCGGAACCGGACGCCCCGTGGACATCGTATCATGCAACGACGTACGCAGCAGAATCGTGAAACTGCAGTACTTCCACTTCGGGGAAACCCCCGAATACGGCAGCGAAGACGAAAAAGAAAAGACCATGCTGAGGAAAAAAGAGATTACGTCGTTCTACAACGATCTCTACAACCAGACCAAAGGCATGGGATCCATCATATTCGTAAACAGCAGACAGACCGCCGAGAAAACCGGCCGCTCGTTGATGAAGATCAGCGAAGCCCGCGGAGGAACCGACAGCATCAATGTTCACCACGGAAGCGTATCCAAAGAACTCAGAAAAGGTGCGGAGGAAGCGATGAGAAAAGGCATCAGTACCACCGTTGCAACCGTCACCTTGGAATTGGGTATAGATATAGGAGTGTTGGACAAAGTCGTACAGATCAATCCCCCGTACAGCTGTTCGTCGCTCGTTCAGAGAATGGGACGTTCCGGAAGAAGATCTGCGGAACAGATTCTGACCATGTACTGCAACGACGACGAAGACTGCTGGTGGATGCAGGTGGGACAGGTTTCGATGAATTTGGTCAAAGCCGTTGCGATGCTTGATCTTTGTATCAGAGACGGATGGGTCGAACCCCCGTCGATAAACTCTATGCCGTTCAGCCTTCTCTGGCAGCAGACTATGGCGTATCTCAAACCGGGCATAGGCGCCAAATTCACGGAACTCGTCAATTCAGTACTCTCCATGTACCCGTTCAGGAACATTTCCAAAGACGATTACAAAACGTTGGTCAGACATATGATCAAACAGGATTATCTGGAGATTATGCCGGACAAAACACTGGTTATAGGACTCAAAGGAGAACATCTGGCATTCGGAAAAGATTTCTGTACCGTGTTCCAATCGAAAAGAGAAATCGAAGTTAGAGTAGACGGCAAACCTATCGGAACCATCCAAAACATGCCGGAGAACGGAGACCGTATCCTTCTTGCCGGTCATGTATGGACCGTCATAAAAACCGACAAAGAGAAATTCACCATCGATGTCACAGAGACGGATGCCGAAGCCGTTACGCCGTGGAAATCGGGAATACCGCCTACGG
>CAKQHC010000094.1 GCA_934234005.1 uncultured Methanomassiliicoccales archaeon
GTCTGTATCAAACCGACAAGCCCGAAAACATGATCTCCGTGAAGGTGTGTTATGAGTATCGTTTTTATCTTCATGAATGAGAACGGAGATATCATGAGCTGTCTCTGAGTACCCTCGCCGCAGTCCATCAGAACTATCTCGCGCCCACTGCGTATCGCAATGGCTGAAGTGCCTTTGGTACGCGATGGTATAGCCGCGCCGGTTCCGAGAAACAATATCTCCGTTCGGTCAGCCCCCGTCAGAAATCATCGTATGTGCTGTCGATTACTCTGGCACCCTGCGTCTGTTTCTTGTATGCTTTGTAATGTTCCTTACAAAGATGAACCTGACGCAATCCTTCGTCTTTGAGTTTAAGTTCGGATTGGGAGACCTGCTTTATGTTAAACGATCTCTCTGCCTCCTTGTCGCATCCCAGAACGTCACACGTCTGAGTTTCTTTATGGTGTTTTGCCAATGCTGTTGCCATAAGTCCGAATCACACAACCGCCTTTTATAATATGCCACGCAACAACAGAATACACGGGAGCAACATTTATAGGTGCTTGGATATTGCACCATCGATGACCCGGGTATCGCCTTCAATGTTATCAGCGGATTTTTCCAAACTGGGAGAAGAATTGATACGTGTTGAAAAATCGGGTGCCGATTGGGCACACCTTGACGTTATGGATGGGATGTTCGTCCCCAATATCACCTTCGGCGCACCTGTGATCAGGGCAATAAGAAAACATTCCGACATCACATTCGATGCACATCTGATGATTCAGGACCCGGCACGCTACATAAATGATTTTGCCGATGCGGGATGCGACATAATCACCGTTCACTGTGAATCTGACGGGGATATTTCGGCTGCGATAGACAAAATCAACGCAAGAGGTCTCACCGCAGGCATCTCTGTCAACCCGGAAACAGACGTAACCAAAGTTTTGCCGTTTTTGGAAAAAGTAGATCTCGTACTTGTCATGACTGTTCATCCGGGTTTCGGCGGACAATCGTTCATATCCGATTGCGTCCCAAAGATATCATATCTCAGAGAATGGGCGGACAAACATTCCAAAAAACTTAACATATCCGTTGACGGCGGCATCAATACAGTTACAGGAAAAACGTGTGTGGATGCAGGGGCAGACGTACTTGTTGCGGGCTCCTCTCTTTTCAGACTGCCGGACATGACAGATACCATCACCGAATGGAAGAAATTCGGACCCGACATCTGAGGCGGCGGACATGGGAGTAAACCTGACGGATATCACCGAATCAACTCCTATAGAACTTACCGAATTACGCGGAAAAAAAATAGCGGTTGATGCCTACAATACGATTTTTCAATTCCTGTCCATCATACGGCAAAAAGACGGACAGCCTCTTCAGGACGAACAGGGAAGAATCACTTCCCAACTGTCCGGCATATTGTACCGTACTGCAAACCTGATAGAGGCAGGCATAGAGCCGTCTTTTGTTTTCGACGGAAAACCGAACGAACTTAAATCGGGAACAATCGAAGAACGCATTGCACGCAGAGAAAAAGCCAAAAAAGAATATGAACAGGCATTGGAAGAGGGAGATTTGGCAAAAGCATTTTCTAAGGCACAGCAGACATCGCGTATGACTCCCGAAATCCTCCAATCGTCCAAAGATCTTCTGAATCTTCTCGGAATACCGATTATCCAAGCACCCTCCGACGGAGAAGCCCAAGCAGCATATATGTGTTCGAAAGGAAGCGTTGATGCAGCTGCATCCCAGGATTATGATTCGCTTCTGTTTGGAGCACCTACCCTCATCAGAAACCTTACGATTTCCGGTCGCCGTAAAGTCCCCGGGAAAAACATATACCGTGACGTGAAAACCGAAATGATCGATTCCGCATCCATGTTAAGCGATTTATCGCTCACAAGAGAAAAGCTTGTCGACGTGTGCATAATGATCGGAACCGATTTCAACACAGGCGTGAAAGGCATAGGCCCCAAAAAGGGATTGCAGCTTATACAAAAGTACGGCGACCTGGAAACGGTGATGAAAGAAAAAGGATTTGACATTCCCGGTTACGAGGATGTTCGCGAAATTTTCCTCAACGGCCCCAAATCCGACGACTATTCCGTAAAACCGGGTCAAATAGACAGGGAAGGCATACTCGATATGATGACCTCGTACGGATTCTCGGAAACCCGCGTGAGCACTGTTATTGATAAAATAGAAACGGCACGCAAAACGGAATCGGACAGAAAAAAACAGAGATCACTGGACAACTGGTTCTGACTTTATGCGTGTGTTGACTGCAAGAACGGATATGGGATATCCTTCCGAAAGTCTTCTGCAATACACATCCCTGCATTTGCGGAACATGTTGAATTTTCTCTCTGCGGCTTCGGCATCACCGTACACTTTCCAGCATCCTATGCATCTGCTGCAACGGCCGCTGTTCTCGATATATCCGATTATATCTTCCATAGGATAATCCAGGAAAACCCCTACTTCAGGCGGCATCGGACACAGAACAAACCTGCGCCTAAGTTCCGCCAGCGCCTTGTTGACACCGGATGACGAATATCCGTATTCATGAAGGAATGACTGAACATGATGATCCGCCAAACGTTTAGCCAAAAGATCCTGTCTGTACACATACACGAGGCATCCCGAATCGTCAGTGGACAAAAACATCATTCTTACACCTTTGCTCTTGACCGCACTCTGTATGCGACGCAACGAATGTGTAAGTCCATGAGATGCGGAAGCTATCTTGAACATGCTTCCGCACTTCAGTCCGGCGAGAGTGGGGGAGCAGTGACGAACGATGCGTTCCTGCAATTCGAGATCGGAGGTTGCTATCTCCTCTGTGCGGAAACCCGCGACATCGGAGCATGGCTCATGGATCACTATGTCGGTTGATCCCGAATCGCACTCGTTCAGACATCCTCTGCATCTCATGTTATTTAGGACAACCTAAAATCAGTATTTATAATTTAGGTATGCTTAAACAAATTTCGGCATCAAAAAATATGAAATATCCGACGATTGATGCAAAAATGTGTTCCTTACCGATGCACATATGCATCTTAACGAATTGTCCGACAAGCGTTATGACGACATTAAATCCCTGAATGCGGCAATAACCTGTACTGCACGCCGTTCCGAGTGGTATACTCCGCTTACAAAAGACATATCTGCGATACATTCTTACGGCATCCATCCATGGTATTGCGAAGAATGGAATGAATCTGCTTATTCAGAATTGATATCAATTCTTGAAAAAGATTCTAAAGCATGCGTAGGAGAAATCGGATTGGATACCAAACACAATGATATTTCCAAACAAATTGTTCCGTTCACAGAACAAATGAAGATATGTTCGAAATACGGCAGAATTGCATCAATACATATGATCGGAGGATGCGAAAAACATATTTTGGATACAATAAGGAAATATGGCAAAGATTGCAAAGGTGCAATCCTTCATTCATTCAAAGGACCTGTAAGTTATGTAAAAGCATTCGCGGAATCGGGCTGCTATTTTTCCGTATCTCCGCGCATCATGCAAATGTCCGAAGAAAAAATCAAGAAAATACTCTGTTCGATACCTTCTGACAGATTGTTGACGGAAACAGATTATCCGAACACAGGGATGAATTTTGAATCGATGGAAAAACATCTGACGGCCATTTCCTCAATATTGGAAACCGATTGCGAGAAACTTTCCCTTATGATATATGATAATATAAAGAGGCTGATTGAATGACTGACGATATTCATACAAGAACCGGATTAATGATAGGCGATGAGGGCATAGAAGCACTGAAAAATGCATCGGCAGTGTTATGCGGATGCGGTGCGGTAGGAGGTTATGCTCTGGAAGGTTTGGTCCGTGCGGGCATCGGAAACATACGCGTTGTCGATGGGGATGTATTCTCCGGAAGCAATCTCAACAGACAGATTCTTGCAACCACCGACACTATCGGGCGCAAAAAAGCAGAAGTTGCCTGCGAAAGGGCCAAATCAATCAATCCCGACATCAATATTGAACCCATGATAACATTTGTAAATGACGATACTGTCTCCGAGATTCTTGACGGAAATTTTGACATACTTATAGATGCCATAGATACAATAGGCCCTAAAACCAGTCTTTTGACCGGAGCATGCTCCCGCGGAATCAGAACATTCTCTTCTATGGGTGCAGCATTGCATATGGATGCTCAGGCTATTCACATTGCTCCGATATCTAAAACCAAAGTATGTCCTCTTGCAAGAAACATCCGCGGAAATCTAAGAGGACACGATACATCGCGCATAACTGCTGTATATTCTGAAGAACCTCCTCTTGTGGTTCCGGATACAAGAGACTGCCATGGAAAAAGCATATTGGGCTCTATGCCAACAATACCTGCGATTTTTGGAATGACACTTGCAAACGAAGCACTGAAGTATCTAATAAAAATCCAAAAATGATACTGTACATTCTGTACGCCTGATGCAGACAGTTCTGACCGCATTCAATCCGCACAGATCAGTCACCCTGCATATTCCGTACAGAATCGAAAAGAAGGGAAAAAAGCCCAAGACGGAACAAATCCCGCCCGGGCATTATATGGTTTCAAAGATATTTCCTGAGAGCGTCGACCTTGTCGGTAGCCTCCCAAGGGAGGGGGACGTCAGACCTTCCAAAGTGTCCGTAGGCTGCGGTGGGTCTGTAAATAGGTCTCCTCAAATCAAGCATTTTGATAATTCCTGCGGGTCTGAGATCAAAGTTCTCACGGACAATCTCGGTGATCTTCTGATCGGAAAGTTTTCCGGTACCGAAGGTATCCACCATGACAGAAGTAGGCTGTGCAACACCGATTGCATAAGAAATCTGAATCTCGCACTTGTCTGCAAGTCCTGCTGCAACAATATTCTTGGCAACATACCTGGCGGCATATGCTCCGGACCTGTCCACCTTGGTACAATCCTTACCCGAAAACGCTCCTCCTCCGTGCCTGGCATATCCTCCGTAGGTATCAACAATAATCTTCCTTCCGGTAAGTCCGGCATCTCCGTGAGGTCCACCGATAACAAATCTTCCGGTCGGATTAATGAAGAACTTGGTATTCTCATCAATCATATCTTTGGGGAGAATGGGGTCGAAGACATACTTCTTAATGTCTTCATGAATCTGACTCTGCTCAATTCCATCATCATGCTGAGTAGAGAGGACGACAGCTTCGAGCCTCTTGGGTTTTCCGGATTCGTCATACTCAACGGAAACCTGAGTCTTTCCATCGGGCCTGAGGTACTTCAGAGTTCCGTCTTTCCTGACGTCGGCGAGCCTCTTGGCAAGTTTGTGAGCAAGGGAGATGGGGAAAGGCATGAGATCCTTGGTCTCGTTGGTGGCATATCCAAACATCATTCCCTGGTCACCGGCACCGGTGTCGAGATCGTCCTTCTGTGTTCCTTCACGTGCTTCGAGTGCCTTATCGACACCCATCGCAATATCGGGAGACTGCTGATCAAGTGCTACGAAAACGGCACAGCTGTTTCCGTCAAGACCTTTGTCGCCTGCATCGTAACCAATCTCAATAGCGGTCTTGCGGACGATGGCGGGAACGTCGAGGTTAGCCTTGGTGGTAATCTCTCCAGTCACGAGAATGTATCCGGTGCATGCAACGGTCTCACATGCAATACGGCTCATGGGATCTTCGGCCATGCATGCGTCCACAATAGCATCGGAG
>CAKQHC010000095.1 GCA_934234005.1 uncultured Methanomassiliicoccales archaeon
ATACCGAGATGGGAGAGCGTGCGTTAAAATCGAAGAAGATGGTAAAAGCGTTGCTTGAAGACCCATATGCACTGTCCCAAATAGGAGACATCATCTTTAACGACGATTATCTTTACGATACATTTGAATCGATTATGGCGTCCGAAAATTCCAAAAAGAAGAAAAAAGGCAAGAAAAAGAAGTGATTTCATGCCGCCGAGTAAATATGACAGAGAGTTGCGTTTTATAGAATCGGAGACCAAACGTTTGGCATCCCTGCTTGAAGCAGACAGAAACAGTATGCCTGCCGATCCGGAATCGGCCCGTTTAAAAGCAGAACGCATCGCAGAGATGGAGGACCGCATGGCATATCTTCTTAAACGCAGGTCTGAGATTTTGGAATGCTACAAAGAAGCGGGAATGACTCCTCCGTATTTGGAACGCAGTCTGAATGCTACGGTTTACCGTGACGGTACAGCGTACATGCCTGATGAAGATTCATTGAATACAGTCGACCGTGCTTTAGGCGAAAATGCAAAATTATCTATCGATGAATTGAATGACGAGATAAAATCGATTACTAAGGAACTTGCGGAAACCGAAGAAAAGATGCTTCAGGCCGATATCGACGGCGATGAATCTCAGACAGTCAAATTGGCCCTGGCCATTTCATCTTTACGTTCCCGCAGAGAGACGTTGGTAAACAGAATCAAGGATCTCAAAGCAAATCCCGATCTCCTGGAGGAATCGCGCAACGGGCCGTCCGGAGACAATTTGCGCATAAAACAATTGCAGGATGAGAACGAATGTCTGCGCAAACAAGTCGATGCTCTCACTGCAGAATTGAAAGAGATTCGCGATGCCGTCAGAGAGCTTAGTTCGTCGCGTCGTCTTTGATTGATTCGGCTGCTTCGGCAGCCTTTTCAATCAACCCCGAGATCAGCTCGTTTTCGCGTGCAGACCAGAAATCTTTGTCACAGAAAATTATGAGGTGTTTCTTAGCACGCGATACGGCAGTGTTTATCAATTTTTTTCCGACATCGGTTAAAGAACTTGTGAATCTCAGCGGAACCTCTCTCGATTCCACTCTTCCGTCTGCGACGCTTAATATGACGGTATCCCATTCTCTTCCCTGTGAACTGTGAACAGTCATGACGCAATCTTTGAATTTTTTCGGCAATTCTTTCTTTAATAAAGTTGTTTGACCGCTGTACGGCGTGAGAATTGCAACCGATTCGGGTTTGGGCATGTTGTTTTTCAGATATTCTTTGATAGATTCTGCTTCAGCATAATTTTCTCTTTCTTTTCTCTGCATGCATACGCAGTCCACAATTTCGATTTTCAGCGCTTTGTCATGCGTTCCTGTGAGCCCGTTCTGATAAACATATTTGTCCAATACCGTGGCAAGATTATATCCGAATCTTCTGGATTGTGTTAGGTCGCTTCTGCATACTATGTCCATATTGGGTTTTTTGTTTTCTAAAAAAATCTTTCTCATTGTCGTTTTGTTTTCGCGGAACAGTGTCGTGCAATACAATGCCGAAAGAGTCCAGAGGTACACGTCCTTCAGCGAATTGCATTTTTCGGCACCGGAACGCAATATTTTCTCGTCCAATTCGCATACCGGAGGTAGTTGCATATGGTCACCAAGCATAGTTATGGGTATTCCATTAGTAAACAGAGTCATAGCTTGAGGTAAATTCGAATATCCTGCTTCATCCAAGAATATATGATCGACATTAAGCTCAATTCTTCCGTCATCTACCGTACCTTTAGGTCTGAATCTGGAAATAAACTGCAGAGGAGTTCCCGCAATAACCGTTGCTTTTTCAAACAGTTCCGCATTATCGCAGCCTTTTAGCATCATTTCTTCTTTTTTCAGTTCAACCATTTCGGCTATGATATCCGAGTCGGACATTTCGGAATATTCCACTATATTTTTTGTAGGATTATTGAGATTTTCCAAGTATTCTTTGAGTTTGGAGCATATGCTGTACGATCCTTTGATTGCCATAACTTCGCGTATCTGTTCGGGTTTCAGCAATTGAATGTACGGCCTCAGAATATCCAAAACAGCTGCGGGTTCCGACATATCTATCGTTCCCATTGCTTTTTCAAGGTTTTCCAATTCGGCCAACAGAATCTCGGACGTTCTTTCATTCATAACTTCTTCCAGATTGCCGATTTCCCTTCTGACAACTTTTAACCTATTCTGGGCATAGCGGTCTTCACACATCTCCGGATAATCGGCAAGAAACTGTTTTGACGGTATTCCCAATCTGACGATAACCATATTCTTATCGTCAACAGAATCGTGCAATCCTCTCAATACCTGTTCAACAGAATTATTTGTCGGAGCAAATACTCCGATTTTCTTACCGCACGAAAGCAATGTGCGTATTGCGGTGGCAAGAACAAACTGGGTTTTGCCCGTTCCGGGTGCTCCCCAAATATATGTTATCGGGCTGCATAATATGCGGTCGACTGCAATCTTCTGTTCATCGGACGGGTTTTTTCCGGGAGGATATTTAGCCGGGCCCGAAATAGGCTGATAGTCCGGAAGTCTGATAAGATGTCCGTATCTGCGATAAAATTCGCATACCGACGTAATCAAAAATTTCATGTCGGATAGCACCCGGACATGTACATGTCCTGAGATTAGAGTGGATAGAATCTCTTGTCCGGGACGAATCAAAACCGTTCTTGTCAAATCGTCATACCTTTCAAAACATGCGACCGAATCGGGGTATGTGCGGTCGTCAATCATCAGTATCGGCGAACTTTGATCGTTGAGCGGTGCATCCAGGTGCAGGACGGCGTAGTTTCCGTGTATGTCAAATGAACGAACTTCCTGAATATTCACGCCGATGGGTGGATCGACTGCGAATTGAAGGTTCGTCACATACTCCAGTACGGTATCGCATGTGTATGAAAGCAGGTGTCCGATTTCTTCGCCATCCATGAAATACGGACGGTTCAGAACTGTTTATAAGCCTATGCCGATGTTCACCTGTATATAATATACATTATATCAACTGTAAAAACTGCTGTAACGGTCAGAATCGGATTCTTCCGGTTCGGGAGCTCCCTTTTCAAACTCTCTCCAATCAATAGGCTCGCGTGAAAGCATAACGAACGATTTATCGCGTGCTTCGAATTTTAACGAATCCTCGGATACGATTATACTTACATCGAAAAGAACATGCATGTCCAAATCACGATAATCGCCTTCCGGATCGTCGAGAGTACGATCCATACGAATGCTGGTCCTATCAAGAATTTTCGTTTTGAACATACGGCGAACCTTCATCTTTACACGATCGAAAGTATATCCGTTTCCCAAAGGCAATGACCAGCACTCCAGTAAATCGGGCCTTTCCACATCTATTTTCTCCCAACCTTCGAAGTTACCTGTTTTGGTTCCTGCGTATAATTTGTATTGGGTGGTTTTGCTGATCATCGTACCCCTTCATATCTGCATGGTATACGCTGTATATGAGAAATACCCTCGGTATGCGCTTAACAACATTTTATACGGGTGATTTGTATGCAGATTTATGTTCGCCGACGCATGTGCAAAGGCAATCAATTATGTCAGGCCTGTTGTTGAATCAATCCGTACATATGACGGTAAAGTCTCGTCTTTTGTTTCAACATTTACGATTATTAACAAAGAGGGTTGGTTTATTACTGCGGGTCATGTTTTCGACAAGTTTGTCCGTTATCAAAACGACATAAAAAAATTGAAAGAAATCGAAGAGCTGAATCAAAAAGGCATTCAATCCGAACAGGTTCCTTCGGAATTGATAACAAATCAATCTTTTTGGTGGGGTTGGGACGGCGTAATGGTGACTGATGCATTCATTCACCGCCAACTCGATCTGTGTGTCGGCAGATTGGTGAATTTCAATCCGTCGTGGGTATCCGAATACCCTGTCTTGGGGGATCCGGATAAGACGCGCCGCGGCATGAGTCTGTGTCGTCTCGGATTTCCGCTTTTGCATTTCGATACGGGATTCGATGCTGAAAAAAAGGCATTCCGCATTCCTAAAGTTTCTGTTGAAGACTGCATATTTCCAAATGAGTGTATCTGTACGAGATTCATAAATAAGGGCAGAAGCCATGACAACATGCTTGATTTAAAATATATTGAAACTTCCACCCCGGGATTGAGAGGACAGTCGGGTGGACCTATCCTGGATCGTAACGGCATTATCAGGGCTATGCAGGTCGAAACCAATTGTATATCTCTTGATTTTCACCCGTCGATAGAATACAACGGCAAAAGTGTTGTTGAAAGTCAGTTTATGAACGTAGGCATCGGTGTCGATATTCGTGTTATCAGGGCATTGTTAGACTCCAAAAATGTGCATTATTGTGCCGAAGGCGACGAATCGGGATATCACATTGTGGATTAATTTCAATTATTTTTTTATGATAATATAATGACATATTTTTCTATACATAATCATAAATAAATGATTTAATTAAAATAATGTCATTATATTTTCATGATAGTATTTATATTAATATTTAAATAAATAGTCATTTGCTATATTTGCAGTATTTTTATTAATAAATAAGTGCAGGATTATTTTTGTATTTATTTCAAATAAAAAATTGACATATTTTATTACTTGATTATATTTTTACTATATTTAAAATTCCGATTGGATCTAAAACGTATTGTATGTTGCATTCAATACACATCCTTTCGGGCAATGAAAAACCATATGAGGCTCCTATAAACGAGACGTCGGATTTCAGTGAAGCTTCATAATCTGATAAGCTGTCTCCGATCATCGTTGTATCCAAATTGGAAAAACCTGTTTCTTTCATACACGTATCAATCATCTGTGATTTAGATTTGGAATCCCGCTCATCCGAACCCTGTATTGATGAAAACATTTCGTCCAATCCCCAGTGTTCGATTAAATCTTCTGCAAAGTCTTTACGTTTTAACGTAGCGACAGCCAACGCGTATCCTGATTTTTTAAGGACATTTAATACGTCGGGAATGCCTCTGTACGGGTTTACCAAAGGCAATGTGGAATAATATTCTCTGTAAATGTCAACAGCAATTTTGATTTCCTCGTCTTTCAGATTATACAATCTGCCGATATTGTCTGTCAGCGGACCTCCTAAAGAATTATACAGCGATTCCAAATCGGGCTTATCAAAATTCATCTTTTCAGCTACGTGAATGTATGATTTGAATATATTTGGCGATGTATCGGCAAGAGTTCCGTCCATATCGAATATAATAAGCCCGTTCATATTTGGTGATTGAACCTGTACAAATAACTCTTTGGGCAATAGCGTTCGATATTGTTATTATACATAAACCGTTAACATCATATGTGTTCAAAAAAAGAACCGACGAGATTTGTTCAATATGCGGACGTACGGGTGCAGCACTTAAAGTAGACGACGGATACATATGCCGCTATTGCGCCCCTATCTCTCATGCGTTTGGTAAAATAACCGTCAGCGAGATCCTTTCCGAACAGATAAAGGATGAAATACTAAGGCAGAGAGTTGACTTGTTCCAATCGACTGTTTCTTTCGGCTATCTGCAATTGGATGAAAAGAATAAGCTTGTTATGAAAGGGCCGTATCCTAATTACCAATTACCCATCATTAGTTTCAATGAAATAGACGGTTATTCTATTCTC
>CAKQHC010000096.1 GCA_934234005.1 uncultured Methanomassiliicoccales archaeon
GAAAGCTCAGCAATGCCGCCACATTCCGCATAGCCAATATTGGAGACATCCGTCCGGACGAGATGGACAGATTCATATCCGTTTTGGAATCGTATATCAAAGAACTGTACTGATTCAGTCCTTGGGCGGATCGCGGGCCGGAACCGATTTGTAAAGGACCGCGAGCCGCACCATGGACCCGAACAGATATCCCGCCCCGTACAACAGGACGAACAGCCACATCAAATCAAACAATGCGAAGAAAACAATGAGCAGCATCATATTGGTGAATGTCAGAGGATTAAGATTCATCATAAGAATAAATCTGCCTTTGTTCTGAACCGCTCCGCCTTCGATGTCCGCACTGTCCCCGGTTGTATTGCCGCATGCTCTGCGATACATCGTAGGCATCAAAAGAATGAGATCCATTCCCAAAGCCGCAACCGCGCCCAAAGCCAAATAAATCCAATCGGGCAGAATATCGAAATATGGACATCCGCCGGTACGGTACACACCTATCCCGGCACAAATCATCAACGCAAAATAACTCACGGTATGATTTACGTAATCCAGAAACATTCCTCTCTTAGAGTAAATCTTCTTCAGTCTGGCAATGCTGCCGTCCGTATAATCCATCGAATAACCGAGTATCCAGCAAAGCCCGACTATTATGTTCAGACACCAATTATTAAAAACCAACAATAACGAAGAGAACACCAATAGGGCGCCCCAAACCCACGTCAGCTGGTTGGGCGTTACACGCGTTTTCAAAAATACACGCGACAGAAGTGCTCCGAAGTATGCAAAAACCTTCTCCGAGTAATACGGCGTTTCGACGTTAATCGATTTTGCAATCTCTTCTTTGGTAAATCCCATCAATCGCTAAAAACCGATGCATCAATAATTATCTATCGATTGCAACTGCCGTCAAAACTCGTTTGGATACATGTCGCGGTAACTGACGCCGTATATTTTACAAAACAATTTGGAAAGAATTTTACCGAAACCCCACAATTGGTGGAAGGTCATTATAGGAACTTTGGGATTCAAATGTGATTCTCCGCTCTCCCTCGAATTGAATTCATATTTTACATAATCGATTTTGAGTTTCCCTTCGGAGAATTTACAAAGATCCATCAACACTTTCCAACCCTCTAATTCGAACTTATCCCAGTTCTTTTTGATTAATGGTTGAAACTTGCTGCAGTTGATGGCGAACAACCCGCTCATCATGTCTTTGGTTATCGGTTTACGGTGAAGTACGAAGAAAATTTTACAAAACGACTCTACAAGCCTTGACCCGAGGGCTCTTTTAAATCCCATGACCTTCCTGCTTGTCCTGACGCCCACGCATAAATCTGCGCCGGCATCCATTTTCTCTTTTATCTCCTTCAAAGCGGAAATCGGATGCTGGAAATCGCAATCCATGCACATTACGTAGTCGGTGTCGGCTTCGATAAACCCCTGAAGTACGGATGCAGCTAAACCCTTTTCTTCCGGCTTACGGACAACCATACGAGTCAGCGGATCGTTCAATCCGTCGATGGCTTCCTTGCTTCCGTCATTCGAATTGTCATCCATAAACAGGATTTTAAAATCGGGATATTCTTTTCTTATGGCTGTGGCCATGTCTACCACGTTTGTCCTTTCTTTGAAGGTAGGTATGACTACGGTCAACAACCCCATGAACTCAGGAATTACCAATGATATATAATTGGTTGCCGTCTGTTTCCCATATTCCGATGCCCCGTTCCCAAACTATGCAACACATTATTATCATCGGGATGCCATAAATTTACATATGCCCCGCATAAAACAAGCCGTAATCATGGTAGGCGGAAAGGGAACCAGACTTCTGCCGCTCACCGAAACCAGACCGAAACCGGTGCTTCCGGTAAACGACCGTCCGTGTTTGTGGTATCTTCTGCGTTCCATGAAACAGGCCGGCATAGAGGAAGTGATTCTGGCATGCGGATACCGTTCCGAAAAAATGATTGAAGATATGGGCGACGGATCCGATTTGGACCTCAAAATAACTTATTCCTTTGAAGACGAACCCCTGGGAACCGCGGGTGCCATGAAAAACATCGAAGAAAAACTGGACGACTGTTTTGTTGCGGCAAACGGTGACGTTTTTGCCGATGTTGACATATCGAAACAAATCGAAGAACACTTCAAAAGCGGGGCCGCCGTCACAATATCTCTGATAAAAGTGCCCAATCCATGCGAATTCGGAACGGCTCTTGTGGAAAAGGACGGAAGAATCAGTAAATTTATCGATAAACCGAAACCCGAGGAAGTATTGTCCGACCTTATCAATGCCGGAATATACGTTGTAGACAAAAAGGTACTCGGATTTGTTCCCGAAAACTCGTTTTATGATTTTTCAATGCATGTATTCCCGAAAATTCTGGAATCGGGGTTGCGCATACAGGGGTATCCGTTGGAAGGTGTGTGGATGGATGTGGGGCGCCCGCACGATCTCCTAAAAGCCAATCTGACAATAGCGGAAAGGTACGGAACAGGGGAAGGTACGATTACCAATTCGACAATTGCCGGACACTGTTATGCAGGTAAAAATACACTCATTCTAAATAGCACAATGAACAATACGGTAATATCCAGAATGTCGCAGATCACTGATGCGAAACTTGATAATGTTCTCGTCATGATGTCTTGTATTGTCGAAGGGGCACAGATAACAAACTCCATACTCGGAGAAGGGTGTCGCATCGGCAAAGACGCGATAATTCAAAACGCGGTTCTCAGGGACGGCACCGTCATAGAACCGGGAACAAAACTGGATGAGGGAAGAGCAGTATGATAAAAAACGGAAAACACTACAGAGCTAGAGCCCCGCTGAGAATCGGACTGGCCGGAGGAGGTACCGATGTCGACCCTTATGCCTCGCTTAAGGGAGGTGCGGTGTTTAATACCACCATAAACCGCTACGCATACTGTACTGTCGTTCCCACGGACGACCACATGGTGTCTGTACATTCAGTTGATTACGGAAAATACGAAGCGCACATCGACGACGACCCCCTTCCGCTGGACGGAAATATGGATCTTGCCAAAGTCGTCTCCAATTACTTTATAGGCGAGGGGTACTCCGAAATATCTGACGGATTCAAAATGTATCTCCAATCGGAAGCCCCTCCGGGCTCGGGTCTGGGAGGATCGTCGACTGTGATTGTTTCGATAATCGAAGCATTCTGCAAATGGCTGGACATCCGTATGGGAAGTTACAAAAAAGCCAAACTGGCATATCGCCTGGAACGCGAAGATATCGGACTCAAAGGCGGTAAACAGGATCAGTATGCCGCCGTGTTCGGCGGATTCAACTTTATGAAATTTGATTCCCACGGAGTCGATGTAAATCGTATATCGATTGATTCGGATGTCATAAACGAGTTGCAGTACCGTTCGGTACTGTGTTATACGGGTCGCCCGCGCGAATCGGCCAAATTAATAGAATCGCAGGTAGACTCGTTCAATAAAGGTCAGAACGAAGAATCGCTCGACCGCACCAAAGATCTTGCATACACCATGGTTGACGCCATGGAAAGGGGCGACATAACCAGTGTAGGAGAAACGTTGGATCAATCTTGGAAATACAAGAAACAATTCTCATCGAAGATTACCAACCCCCAAATCGACAGATTGTATCAGATTGCCAAAGACAACGGCGCAATCGGAGGCAAAGTATCCGGTGCCGGCGGCGGTGGATTCATGTATTTCATATGCGACTACAAATCCAAATATGCAGTATCCAGGGCACTGCAAATGGCCGGTGCCAAGGTTACAGACTTTATGTTTGAATCACAGGGCGTTACATCCTGGAGCTACACCAAGTGAGTTACATGTCGGTTAAAGCGGTTTTTATCGATAGGGACGATACTATCGCCAAGGATGTCCCGTATTGTAACGATCCGGATAAATTCCACTTATTCCCGGATGTACCTATGGCAATCCGCAGACTGAATGATGCGGGATTTTTGGTTATCGTCATTACCAACCAATCCGGAATAAACCGCGGATATTTCACAGAAGAAACACTGTCTGAGATTCATGAACGCATGATAAAGGATGCGTCTTCGTGCGGCGGACACATAGATGACGTATTCTACTGCCCCCATACACCTGAGGAGAATTGCGAATGCAGAAAACCTAAAATCGGCTTGGGATTGAGAGCCGTTGAAAAATACGGTATCGACGTTTCCGAATCGTACATGATAGGAGATCATGACAAGGATATTGAATTCGCAAACCGTCTCGGATGCAAATGCGGGATAAAAGTCGGTAACGGAACTGCATTTTCCGACGCCGTTGACAAAATATTATCCGACGAAGGCTCGAAATGAAAATTTACCTTCTCTGCAGTTGGGGCGGCCACCTCCAGGAGACCTTAGAACTGAGAGATGCCTGGGGGGCATATGACTATCGTTTTATCACATATGTAAGCGAACGCAGTATCGCTTTGAAAGAGCCGAAATGGCTTATCGCGCCACCGTGGAAAAGCATACCCAAGTTCCTATACACTCTGGCAAAAACATCAATCAAAATATTGTTCAACCGTCCGGACGTATTAATGAGTACAGGAATGGGGTATGTGGACATATTTCTCTTTCCGCTATGTAAATTACTGGGCGTATACACGATATACATAGAATCGGGAGCCAATGTGGAATACGTATCGGGTACCGCAAATTTTGTTAGAAAATTTTGTAACAAATTTATCGTCAGGTGGGAAGACTTGGCAGAAAAAATAGGTGCGGAATATCACGGAGGGATTTTTTGATTCTTGTCACCATTGGAATGAACGATTCTCCGTATGTGCCGTTGTTTGAGGCAATGGACAGACTGGTGCCCAAACTGAATGAGAAGGTAATACAACAAATCGGAAGCCTGCAATTTACAGGAAAAAACAGCGAATGCTTCACATACCTGCCTGACACCGAAATGTCCGAAATATTCGATTCTGCGTCGCTTATCGTATGTCATGCCGGTATCGGTACGATATTAAACGGATTAAAACGCAATATTCCGTTGGTTCTTGTACCGCGTAATATAATAGATCCTTCCGTAGAACATGATCAGCAAATGATTGTTGCCCGCAAGATAGAATCCATGGGCAGAGGCGTGATTGTAAATGATTTGACCGAACTTGAAACAAAAATCGAAGAGGCGCGTAATCTGAAAATGGAACCTTATGTGCCCGACAACAAGTTGTGTTGCTTTCTAACAAACCTGTTCAAAAAATTAAATTCCCACAGTGGTGAAAGACGATATGAAGGGCATCATACTAGCGGGCGGATCGGGTACGCGCTTATATCCATTAACAATTGCAACATCTAAACAATTGCTCCCAGTATATGATAAACCGATGATTTTCTATCCTCTCTCCACACTAATGGAAGCGGGAATAAGAGATATTCTGATAATATCAACATCCAACTATGTGCCATTCTTTAAAACATTACTTGGTGACGGTTCGGATTTTGGAATAAA
>CAKQHC010000097.1 GCA_934234005.1 uncultured Methanomassiliicoccales archaeon
GCTGACTTGATATTTAAATCCGAATCTGCAACATATTATGCAAAATACATCGATATGTCAAAAATCGAATTCGTGTTTGAAAACAACACGATTCATACCGCATATGGCATCATCGGAATGTATACGCAGGACATCCCCACAATCGAAGGCAAAAAGATTATCGGATGGTATACTGACAAAGACCTGAATACTCCTGCCGAACTCAAATTCGGCGAAACCGCTCAAAAGGTCTATGCCAAAACTGTAGACGTTGTTACAGTGAAATTCGTATACGGAGACGAGGAACTGTCATCTGTCACCGGCGAAGCGGGAGAAAAATACAAGATTCCTTCGAATCCGGTATACAACGGATACAGATTCATGGGATGGTATGATAACTCCGAACTCAAAGGAAACGCAGTAACTCCCAGCGGAACATTCGATTCCAACAAGATTTATTATGCCAAGATTGTAAAGGAATATACTATAATCTTTGACTACGAAGACGGATATTACGAGAAGACGGGAATCTTCGGAGAAGAAGTTGAAGTTCCTGTAGCACCTGTAAAAGAAGGCTTCGTATTTTCCGGATGGTATCCGGGCAATATGGCTGCCGGAAACAAGTACGTTGTCGAAAACTGCGATGCAACCTTCACGGCAATATATGCTGCGATCATCACACCTGGCGGATTTACTCCCGATAAAGGATATATCGCCATCGAGAATATAGACATCGAGTCCGGATACATCACCAAAGGCAATTTCAATTCCATCTCTAACGGTCTTGGAGACAACGATGCACTCAAGATTGTACTTAAGAACGGAATCATAGTACTGCCGAAGGGTGCTGTCGAGAAGATTAACGGTTCGGACGGAGACAAGACTGTTACTATGATGAGATCTCTCGTCACACAATCTGTCCTCGACAGGCTCTCGTCTTCCGATAAGGACAGAATCATGAACGGAACGATAATAAGCATCGACATTACCAACGCCGAAACCAACGGTCTCGGAACAGTGAAGGTAACTGTAGAATACAGACTTCCCGAAGGAATGGATGCCGGCGACGTCAGAGTATACTATCTCGGAACCGACGGACTCACCGAGCATAAATGCAAATATTTCGTAGGCGACGACGGACTGGGATATGTTGAGTTCGAAACAGATCACTTCTCCGATTTTGCCATCGGAAAAGCAGTAGATTCATCCGACGACAGCGGCAATGCAACAATCTATATTGCTGTCGCAGTAGTGCTTGTTATTGTCGCACTCGGTACCGTGTTCTTCCTGAAGAAACGCGGAACTGTCTGATAAAACTAGGGGGTATATGCCCCCTTACCTTAACATTATAATTCTTCTGTCTAACTTCATTCATACAGAGGTTGCAATCCTAAAACGAATTGTAAATCATCTGATATTTGAAAAATATATCTAATCGGAAAAATATGCATTTATGCAGAAAAATCCGATTAGGGCCCCTATGAAAATCATGAGAAAAAGATATTTGAACCGTCTCATAGCAAGAAAACATAATGATATGGCAAAAGTTATTACGGCATTCGCAAATCAGGAAAATCATATCTCTTCTTTAGACTCTTTACAGAACATTTGATTCAATCGGAAATAAAAAAAGATCACATCATCGGAATTGCACTGGATTCGATTGAATATAATGAATTGCACGATGCTTATAGATTGTATGAATACATCAAAGAACGTTTAATAAACGACGGATCCTACAATTATATCATATTAGACGAAATTCAATTGGTAAACGGATTTGAATCGCTTATCAACTCTCTTCTGCGTATCGATTTTGTAGATATTTACATCACTGGATCAAATTCTAAATTCTTGTCCTCAGATATAATTACGGAATTTCGCGGAAGGGGCGATGAAATCAGGGTTAGACCATTATCTTTCTCGGAATTTCTGGAAGGTTACGAAGGTGACAGATATAATGCCCTTAACGAGTATATGACATACGGCGGATTACCTGAAATTTTGAACATGAAAGATGACGAGTCCAAATCTGCATATTTGAAAAACATAATGGATGCCGTGTATCTTTTGGATATAAAAGAAAGAAATGATATTCGGATGCCGTATGCACTTGATAATATCGTAAATGTTCTCTCATCGTCCATCGGATCTTTGGTGAATGCAACAAAACTGAAAAACACCATGATTAGTTCCAGCTACAAAGCCATTGATGAAGCTACCGTTGTAAGATACGTCGGATTTCTGGAAGATTCATTTCTGTTTGAAAAATCCAGAAGATATGATGTTAAAGGCAGAAAATACATCAACTCAACCGAAAAATACTATTCGGCCGATGGACTTGTCAATTGCAGACTTGAATTTCGTCAATTAGACGACAGACCGCATATAATGGAGAACATTATCTACAATGAGTTGCGTTCCCGCGGTTTTAGTATGGATGTAGGTTCAATATCCTGCAGAGAACCTGACGGTTCCAAAACTTTGGAAGTTGATTTTGTCACAAAAAAGGCAACAGAATGTATTACATTCAATCCGCATACCGCATGTATGACGAATCAAAGACTAAACAGGAACTTAATCCTCTTCTGAAAATTAAAGACTCCTTTAGGAAAATCATAATTGTTATGGATTCTATTGCGGCACACATGGACGATAATGGCGTGATGCATATAGGATTGATAGAATTCTTAACCGATGAAAAGTACGCCGATCTTTGAATCCGCTTAATCGTCCACGATAAGAACCGTAAAAGAAAAAATTCGGTCGGAAACTCATGCTTTCCGGCCGATATGTGTTTCACTGCCTCATCAGATATTCTATAACCTTACGGCTGTCCGTAACGGTATCGAGATCCGAAACTTCTTCCGGAAGTCTCCATTCGAATGTCTCGTTCTCTTCATTAATAACAGGTTCGGCATATGCCACCCTGAACAGGAACGGAAACACCTTCCACAGATATTTTCCCTCTCTTACGAAGAACGGGCGCATAACCGCATCGGGCGATTTTACTTCCAGCCCCGTCTCTTCCATAACCTCTCTGCGTGCGGCGGCAGACGGTGTCTCGCCTTCCTCTACTTTCCCGGCCACCAAAGACCATTTTCCGGGGAACGATCTGCATTTCTTGGGACGCTTCAGCATCAGTACGCGACCGTTCAGCATGATTACCGACGATGCAACCTCACGATATGATTCGATTCCCGGAATGTCTACGGTACCTTCGTCGGCATTCACTTCCGCATATTCTCCGTCCTCGAATATGTCTATCGACGGGATATTGTCTATCATAGGTATCGACGATATTACCGCGCCTGTGGCAACAATGGTTTCCGCAGATTCATTGATTACCGCTGCAGGAGCTTTTCCGTGAACCATAAGATCGTACATAACAAACGATCCGACGGTACTGCCCTTACCCTGAGGGAATAGGAGAATTTTTCCTGCTACGTTACCTCCGTTTCCCACGCGCAGTTCTCCGGTGGATCCGTCCACACCGCCGAGAAAACTCAACGGTTCGTTCAGCTTGAGAATGTTTCCCTTGGCACTGCCCGAGGATATGGTACGTCCGGTGAACTTCACATTACCAACTCCATGAGTGCGGTTATGTCTCTGCACATAGCCTTCTGCGAACAGAGAGTGGGGAGATAATTCCCGGCTTTGGCAGAATTAGTTCCGGTTCTCTGGAATGACGATTCGATAGGTGCCACAACCATACATGTATCTGCGAGCACCGGACCGAATTCTTCCATAATCTTCACATCCTCGGGACATTTGGATCTGACCTCTTCGGATGTGCAGAACCATATCTCCGTATCCTTGTTAACCTTCTTTTTACCTTTGAGGAACGATGCAATCTGATGCATTTCTTTCTCTGTAAGATGGGGGCATCCGATTGCTATCAACTGGACATCATCAACGGTGTTAAGTTTGTCGTATGCTGCATCCAATTCTTTCTTCCCGATGTGAATAGTTTCCAATCCGGATACATCGAAATTACCCGCTTCCGGCGTTACTCCGTCGACATGATACAATGCTATCGATCCGGATGCAGCCATTGCCGCAGAAAGTGTCTTGGCTTCTTCCACCTCGGGATTTATACCCCTGAAATACGGAATTCCTTTGCCTATAGCCATTCCGACGGCCTGTCCCAGAAGAGAATACGAAAATACCGAGCCGTCTATATCGGCATCGATTACGACAGTGGGCTTCCTGTTGACATCCAGATGGAGACCGTAATTGGCAGTCTTTCCGAGTATAGCCGCGGCCAATGCTCCCGGGCCGCCTTCCCTGTTGGTTCTTGCACCGATATATGAATTAACAAAAGACAGAGCGGAAGATTCGGCCCATGCCACATGATCGCCCATAGAGGGAACGTTTGCTCCGGTATACGGCGTACACGAACATGTTGTCTTGATACCCATGCTTCCGTACAGATCAATGATACGCAACTGCTTCTTGGCAAAATCTTCGGAGATATGCATCTCTTTCCAGCGTGTTCTGTCCATTCCGACGGGATTGAGTGTTGAAAGCACAGATACCTTGGCGCCTCCGGCGACCATATCCTCGAGATATTTCAGACCGCCGTCTCCTATCGTTTTGTACGACGCTCCCGAAAGATGTGCCGATGTTATGTCTATGAGATCCTCGGCACCGTAAATTTTGCCGAGTGCCGTAACCAATTCCATGGCCTTCTGTCTACCTTCGCCTTCCTCTCCGTTGAGGATGGCTTCCTCCTCCCTAGTAAGGTCCATACCAGTCCATATCATGGGTAGTTAATAATAGGTTAGTAGTCAGGCGGCGGTTGTACGGCTTTTCTGTGCATCCCGACAGTTAAAATGACGTTTCCGTTGTCAACAATATCAATGCCGATTCTGATACGGACATGTAGCATCCCCAATCATGCCTTCCGAAAATAAATTTTGGATAGAATCCGGAACAAAGCAAATGAATGAATTTGGTTGAAGACTATTAATAAACACATATTGATAACAGCACATACAATCTAAGAGGAAGCGAAACATATGGACTGTTTTTCAAAGATATTCAAAACATTAGACAAGGCATCGTTTCTGATGAATCCCCAATGCATTATCCCATATGTGAACGAACCGGAATTCAGCAACACTCAGATGAACATGCTTAATACCGTATTATCTAAGGAAAAGGGAAGATTCATAGAGTTTCTGAACAGTTCCGACTGCAATGCGAAGAAAATATCTGATGACATAGCGGAGCGCCGTATATATTCGCCCGACGAACTGTATGAATTACTCAACGGAATAAAAAAAGAACTGCCGATCTCGGACAACGGAAAAACCGTATTCAGACAGGCTGACGGATCGGTCTACGAAGGAGAAATGGAAAAAGGTAAAAAAGAAGGAAAAGGCACACTCAGATGGGCAAACGGAGCTGTATATACC
>CAKQHC010000098.1 GCA_934234005.1 uncultured Methanomassiliicoccales archaeon
GATTGACATCATGTTCGAACGCGGGTCTTGCATCTCCCGGAGGAGTCAGCAGCATTTCCTTTGTTTGGGAACCGCATACCGGACATTCTTTCGATTCCAAAATAGGGAGATTGCACTCGTAACACCATCTGAGGTGGTTCTTTCCCAGTCTGATAGCTGCCATGATACCGCATCTCCCTATTGTTTGCTGATACTTATGGGTACTCTTCGCTCACCTCCATGACGATGTTCCCAGAGAGGGTTCGGAGACAAATTTCAGGGCTGATACCACAGTTACGGATTTTGTCAGTACGGCCGGAGGATAATTGTCCTTGGAAACGGTTATCTTGACGGTGTACGATCCGACGGATCCCGCTTTGCCCGAGACTGTGTGTCCCTGTACGGTCAGCCAGTCTGCGCCGGTTACGGATACGGTACACCCGTCTGCCGACGTATCAACAGAGAAAGATACGTTTGAACCGCTTGCGGCTGCCGATGGGGCATTGCACGAAGTTATTTGGATGACGTTTTTGCTCCAAACGGCATAAAGTGTTACCGTTGACGATTTGTTTACGGTAATTGTCGATCCCGGGAGGTATTGGGCGGCAGTGGATTTTTTGTTTTCAGACCACCCGAGGAAGGAATACAGAGATCTGGAGGGAACGTCTGAAGGTATGGTGAATTTTGTACCCGAATCGCCGGTAGACGTATTCGTTATCGTTGCGGGCGCGTTCGAACCTTCGTTCGCATCGAACACCAATTTTTCCGTGTGCGACGGATTTCTTATCTCGACGTTGACCGTTTTGCCGGAACCGTATCCGTCTGCGGGTGCGGCGGTTATACTGCATTTTCCGACGGCAGACGAAACAAACGTACAGTAACTTTTGCCGTTTTTCGTTTCGCTGGATACGACGGTTGCTCCGGTCACGGTCCATTCAACGTTCCTGTTTGTTGCATTGGACGGCTGTACATCGGCGGTTACGGTAAATTGCGAACCCGCATTCGCATATTGGGGTGCAGACACGGTCACGGATTCGCTTCTGACGATGACGTGTACTGTAACGTTCTGTACGACCGTACCATTTTCCAGAACCTTAAGTACGTAATTTCCTGCGGTCGTAAATGTACCGGACAGAATAATGCAAGGCCTTCCGTAACGCACATCTATTCCGTTTATTTTGATCCCGGGGATATTTCCTTCGCATTCGGTGCCGTATTCCACATCGACAATCATTGACGCATTGTCGGTACCGCTCAGATACTGACCCACGTAGAACGTGGCCTCCGAAGTAGCGTACGAATCCGAATCCGACAATACGACGAACGACGAAGCGGCAAAAATCATGACCGCGATAACGGCCATCATTCTCTTCATTCAGTGCCTCCTCGTGATGAATATTGCGGCGATGGACAGTGCAAGCGTACACGCAAGAACGCCTGCTACCGTAGACGCTCCGACGGCGGCACCTTTCCCTTTTCCCCCGGAAGAACCGCCGGATGTGTCATGCACGGCATCCCATTCTGCGGTAAGTACCGTGTTTGATAACAGCGGTTCGTCAAAACTATATTCCGAACCGTTATTGAGCCAGCATACGAATCTATATCCGTCTTTGGAGGGTGTTTCGGGTATGTCCGGAACGGTTCCGTACGGAATCTTCACGGAATACGATCCGTCTCCCGTATCGTAGACCAGTGTCAGATATTCCCTCCATCCTGCATACAGCGTCATGCTCTTCTTTATACCCGAATTCCAATCCATCGGAACCGTCAGTTCTTTATCGGTGTACCATCCGGTAAATTCCCATCCTTCCCTGACGGGATCGGAAGGCATCTCCGCAGAAACATTGAACGCGGTTTGTTTTATCGTTTCCACCTGGCTTCCTCCCGCGGAATCAAAGGTTATCTCAGGATAGCCCATGACAGCGACCCTGTATACGGCAACTGATCTTTTTTCGTCGCTGCCGGAACCGTTAACGGCAGTTTGGACAACGTAATATGTTCCCTTTTCTTTGTACTCGTGAATAGGATCCATCTCATCGGAGAACTCACCGTCACCGAAGTCCCAATGGACCGTTTCAGCTTCGCCGGTAAACACGAATTGAATCTTCATGCTGTATTTATCTCCCAGATCTTGGTCGAAGTACGGCTCTTCGGCTGAAACGGTCGAAAGGGAAAGGATGGATGCGAAGGTCAAAATTCCCAAAACGATCGCCCATCCCTTCATGTTTACACCTCGTACGCGATAGCTCCGTTGGTCGGTACCGTGGTAAATATCAGTCCGTTGACAATGTGGCATGTGACGGTTTTGGACATCGTCTGTCCCGCTTCGGTAGTAAGTATGATTTTTACATCGAAGGCATCGCATGCTTTTTGGGATGACAGTGTAAGTTTTCCGTTGTCAAAAGTTATCGTAACGCCGGAAGGAACCGATTTCTTATCTATACTCCAAGTACCGGATACATTGCACGTGTATGTAGATGAAACGGAACTTCCTGCTATGCACGAAACGGAGCTTTCTCCCGTGATAGCTCCTTTCGCTTCGTTTCTGATGTTGATGTCTTTGGATTCTGTCTGGTTGTTGGCTGTTGTTGCCGTTACGGTGAATTTGCCTGTGGGGGTAGTGTCTTTGTAGGTGATTTTACCGTTCTGATCTATCGATACTCCGGTCAGTCCCGATACAGTCCATGTCACTGCAGACGTTCCGGTTATCGTATCCATCTGAAGATAGCGGTCTCCAGCTCCGGGGTATGTAAGCAATGCTCCGGTTGATCCGGGTCCGGCAGTAAGTTCTATGTCGTTTTCGGAAACGACGGTAATTTTCTTTTCGACGGTCTGCGAAGGAGTTATGCCGGATCCGGTTGTTCCTTCGATTGTGATGACGGTGGTTTTGAGTTCCGTGGATTTACCGGAAATTATACCGGTGCCTGCATTAAGAGTGAAACCAGAGGGTAAAGTTCCTGATTTAACTCTCCACGTTACGTTAAGATCATTTCCAGTCTGTTCGATTTTGGTAGAAGAAACATTGTTTCCGTGCGAGAATATAGTTTCGTCCGCATTGTCCTTTATGACATTGTATACTGTAAAACTGACCATAAGATCTTTGGTTTCGCCTTTGGCGGTTGCTATTAGATTTATGGTATGCATCCCTACTTTGGTCGGCGTTCCCGTGATTTTGCCGTTTGAAAGGACAAGTCCGTCCGGAAGCGTGGTTCCATCCTTCACCTTCCAGGTTACCGAACCCATCGACGATGTTCCGTTGGGAGTAAAATCAACAGACTGTCCCAAAATAATGTTGTTCACGGAACCTGATACGGACAGTCCCTGAACCACGTTGATTCTGATATGCTGATAAGCAGTCTGTGTTATTCCTGCCGTGTTCGTGGTTGCTTTTACAATCGCATCGTACGATCCCGAAGTGACTCCGTTCTTAACTGAAATGGTGACGGTACCATTGTTTACGGAAGCAATTATTCCGCTGCTTTCGTATTTGTCCAGCGTAGTGGTGACCGTGAGGTCTCCGGGATATTTCGGCGTGTATGTGTATGTGAACCCCGGAGCAAGATCGATTTTGTATACATTTCCATAATTTTCTTCATAGGTTGCGTCGGCATTCTGCGTGCAAACCGTAAAACAGGTTGCAAGGAAAAGGAATGCCGCACACGCGGCTATTATTCTGTTGTTCATTGAGTGTCACTTTCCGCAGATTTGGTCTGCGGAGAGGTGTTTGTCATGATGACTATATGAAGTTTGGACGATGTTCACCCGTTTATAATCTGTAATATGTAAAATCCGGAGGGGTTCCTCCGGATCAATTCAGTTTGGCTTTGACGAACAGAGTTTTGTCGGCATCAACGGGGATGGTAGCATCGTAGCCGACTTTCCATGTGGTCTTGCCGTGGGAACTCGGATCGAGAGACGAACCTGCCGCACCGGGAATACGAAGTATCCTGTCGGCCTGCATGCGTGTGGCTACGGCCCATTCGACCTGACGGTCATCGAATATGTCAATGTCATCGTCTACCACAATGACCTGTTTCATGGAAGGATGGCCTGTGAACGCGGCCATTATGGCATTTACGCCGTCCCCTTCTTTGTTCTTCTTAATAGATACCACTCCATTCAGCCAGCAACAGCCACCCTCCGTAAGTCTTACGTTTTTGACACGGGGTACGGCCTGTCTCACTGTTTTCAGAATCATGGGTTCTCTCGGGAGTCCCATCAGCATATAATGTTCGTATCCGCCCGGAAGAAGAAGATGGAAGATGGGGTCCTTGCGCGACCAGATTTTGTCCACTTCGATAACAGGTTGCTGTCTTTCGAAATCATATGTTCCCGTTATGTCCACGAACGGCCCTTCTGTTGTGGTGTTTGCCGTTATGCGTCCTTCGAATACATAGTCTGTATCGGCCGGAACGACAATGCCGTTATCGCATTTGCCGACTCTGAGGGCTTTGCCGTGACCTTTCATGAACATAGACGATGCTACCTGCAGTTCGTCCGCTCCGAAATCCATAGATGTGGCAGCTGCCAAAAGTACTTCCGCGCAGGAACCGACGCATATTGCAATCTTTAATTCCTGCCCTTTTTCTTTGGCAAGATTATAAAGAGTGAAAGTGTGTCTGGGAACCAGTCTTATTGCAATCCTGTTCCCGTCCATAATCATCATTCTGTGGAATGAAACATTTCTTTTTCCGTCGAATTCGGTAATCACTATTCCTGACGTGATATATCTTCCGCCGTCTTCCGGGAAGTATTTGGGTATGGGCAGTTTTGTAAGATCCAGCGGAAGTTCGCATTCGCGGAATTCCGGGTTGTCGACAAAATCGGTGGAAACGGGGTTGTTTATTGCATAAAGCATATGTTCGACGATTCCGTCTTTTGGTATGTTGAGTGCTTTGGCAATTTTTGCCCTGGTGGAGAATAAGTTTCCCACGGCTTTGCTTCCGTTTAGGTTTTCGAACAGGATTGTTGATTCCTGATCTTCCGAAAGTATGCGGGTAATTTTCCCGTCTTCCAGATTAACGGAGTCGCTGATGGTTTTAACGTCCGTCATGGATTCTCTTACTGACATATGTGCCTTATTGTCGGAGTTCGTAATATATGTATGTTCCCGAATTATTTTTACCAGGCGTTCGGTAAATCGATTGAGATAGCAAATGTGTGAATTAAATCAATATGCAGTATTCGGCAGTTAGCACAATCTAAGGATTCCGAACCGTCTTTCATATTCACGCAGGTTTAGGCAATTTGCCTGCCTTTTTCTTTCAATTCGCTTATAATTGTCCGGAACTTGCCGATGCAGTTTTTCACTGACTGCATCCACTGAATCTTTTTAAATACAGAACAACAATAACTATTGCTTCATGAATAAAGAAGCGGAGGA
>CAKQHC010000099.1 GCA_934234005.1 uncultured Methanomassiliicoccales archaeon
ACTCTTCTATGCGTCCGTTGATTTTAAACCCGGAGCATATTGGATAAACACCAGTAGCAATGAGATTATTTACACTCTGATCGACAATGCTACAGACGAAGTCTATCAGAATCTTACAAGTATCGCCAACGGAGAGAAAGTAACTGCACAACTGAATCCAGCCATATCGATGAGGGATATGAATTCAGATCCGAATACAATCTACTCCGTTATGGCTGTTGCCGGTTATCTGAATGCAGTTCCCGTTGGAAATGAAGACGAGGAAGATAATGACGAAGACGAATGCGAATGCGAGTCGTATTCTATTTCCATCCCCAACAAAGAAGTCCGCAAGACATTTTTTAAGATGATGGCGAAAAGACTGTTCAATAAGGGGCGTGATGTATTCAATACATTGTTGAAAGTTTTGGAAAAAGGAGATGTACGGGGGGTAGAAAAGAGTCTCAAAGAAATATTGTACGGCAGTGTTCCGTCCATCGTCCTGAAGGACGAAGGCGACTATCAGCTGATAGTCGCCACAGCAGCAATGAATTCCAAGGGAAGATACGAAATTTACATGGAAAGAGAAGCCGGAAACGGAAGATCCGACATGATCATGAAACAGAGAATATTCCTACGGACTCGGCAAGAATCTGATTCTGTACGGAGTCTGCTTTAACGGCAAGAAACCAAAGGTCTTGATGGAACGGATTTCGAAGTAATGTATACGAATTTCAGATTATTAATAATCGGATTAATGCCGAATATGGCATTTGCGGAGATACGCGGACGATGGCGTATTATAACGGAATCGTAATTGTGCATACATGTCGGAAGAGATTGAGGCCACAATAAGAAAATTCGCATTACAGAATGCGGTATTTTTCAAAGGAACGGCCAATCCAAAAGCCGTTGTAGGTAAGATTCTGGGAGGATGCCCCGAACTCAGATCGAGAGCAGCGGAAATTACACCCATAATCAATGATATCGTGGCAGAAGTAAATGCCATGGGTCTCGAAGCGCAGACCAAAGCACTTTCAGAAATGGATTCGTCCATGCTCGTAAAAGAGAAGAAAGAACGCAAGTATGAGTTGCCCGAACTCGAAGGTGTAAACGGAAAAGTTACGATGCGTATCGCTCCCGGACCTTCCGGACCGTTGCATATCGGCCACACCCGCGTATCCGTCCTTAATGATGAATACGTGAAGAGATACGGCGGAGATTTAATTCTGAGGTTCGAAGATACCAATCCGGAAAAAATCGATCCCGACGCATACGATATGATTCCCGAGGATTTGGATTGGTTGGGCGTAAAATGTACCAAGACATTCATACAATCGGACAGATTTCCGATGTATTACGATTACACCAGAAAACTTATCGAAGCGGGTCACGCATACGTCTGTACATGCGATGCAGAGGACTGGAGAAAGAAGAAGGAAGCCAAACAGGCATGTCCCTGCAGAAATCTCCCCGTAGAGGAACAGATGGAACGTTACGATAAGTTCATGAGCGGAGGATACGGCGACGGAGAAGCGATAGTGGTAGTCAAGACCGCAATCGATCATCCGAATCCGGCAGTAAGGGACTTCGTTGCCCTCAGATTGGTCAGTACACCGCATCCCAGAACCGGAACGAAATATATTGCATATCCTATGATGAATCTCTCGGTAGCCATAGACGATCATGAAATGGGCATGACGCATGTAATCCGCGGAAAGGACCATCTGAACAATACCATCAGACAGGAGTATGTTTTCGATTATTTCGGATGGAAGAAACCCGTATACTACCACTACGGTCTTGTTAATATTCCCGATACCGTTCTGAAGACTTCTCTTATAAAACAGAGTATAAAGGACGGAGAATACACAGGATGGAATGACGTCAGAACAGGTACCGTAAGGGCTATGGAAAGACGCGGAATCAGACCCGAAGCCATCAGACGTTATTGGGTAGAATCCGGAATTAAATCCGTCGACATACAGTTTTCGTGGGATAATCTGTACGGAATGAACAGAGATATCATCGATCCTGTCTCCAACAGATATTTCTTTGTCGAAGATCCCGTGAGATACGATATCGACGGAATAGACGTCCTTAAAGGATCTGCGCCGTTGCACCCCGATCATCCAGAAAGAGGAAACAGAGATTATGAATTGAAGGCACCAAGGACGGTTTTCCTTTCGGCCGAAGATTCCAAACTCTTCTCCGATTCGAAGAAAATCAGATTGAAGGATTTATGCAATCTCGAATACGGACTTCCTGCCAAATACACCGGAAACGATGTTTCCGTTTTGAAACACGGCGTTCGTGCCGTCCAATGGGTAGGAGCCGATGCAGTCAAGGCAAAGTTGATTATGCCTGACGGAAGCGTAATGAACGGATTAATCGAAAAATCCGTAGAATCAGAGAAATGTGACACAATCCAATTGGAAAGAATCGGATTCGCAAGAATCGAATCCAGAGATTCCGACGGAATCGGAATGGTGTTCACGCACAGATAAACGGAGAGGGACTATCCCTCTCTTTTAAACTTTCAACAAAAAAAAAGCGGAGGAGTAATCCTCCGTGTTTGTTTTAAAGAACTTTTGAAAGAAATTCTTTCAGACGTTCGTTTTGCGGATTTCCGAAGAATTCTTCCGGTGTGTTTTCTTCTACGATGTATCCTTCGTTGAAGAACAGAATTCTGTCTGAAACATCCCTTGCGAATCCCATTTCATGGGTGACGATGAGCATTGTCATTCCGCTGTCTGCCAAATCTCTGATAAGGCTGAGAACTTCCCCCACCATTTCGGGATCCAATGCGGATGTAGGTTCGTCGAACAGCATGACTTCAGGATTCATCGCAAGCGCTCTGACGATTGCCACACGCTGCTGCTGTCCGCCCGAGAGTCTTGACGGATGTTGGTCGGCCTTATCCGAAAGACCGATTCTCTTCAGGAGTTCGTCCGCTTTTTTAGATGCCTCTTCCTGACTCATAAGTTTGAGTTTGACCGGAGCGAGCATGATGTTCTCTTTTACGGTCATATGCGGGAAGAGGTTGAAGCTTTGGAACACCATTCCGATCCTCTGGCGGATTTTGTTGATGTCCGTACCCTTGGTCAGAATGTTCTCTCCGTCGAGTTTTATGACTCCGCCGTCGGCTTTCTCCAGACTGACCAGAGTGCGGATGAATGTTGACTTTCCGCATCCGGACGGCCCCAGTATGGAAATGACTTCCCCTCTGTGGACCGTGAGGTTTATGTCTTTCAGGACATTGTTTTCGCCAAATGATTTGGAGAGGTGTTCCACCTCGATAAGAATGTCTTTGTCAGTAGGCATGGTTCAACCTCTTTTCCATTTTTCCGACCAAGTATTGCAGAATCAGTACTATTGCAAGATAAATTACAGCTACTACGAGCAACGGCAACAGAGCATCGTATGTCTGACCTCTGATGATATCGGCGGCTCTTGTAAGATCGATGACACCTATGAATCCCGCAATGGAAGTTTCCTTTATGAGAGATATTCCTTCGTTACCCAATGCAGGCAGAATATTTCTGATGGCCTGCGGAACAACAACGGAAGTCATCGAGGTGCGCGTATCCAAACCGAGACATCTTGCAGCCTCCATCTGTCCTTTGGGAACGGCATTGATTCCAGAACGCACGATTTCAGCGACATATGCTCCGGAGTTGATACCGAATGCTACAGATGCAATGAGAATCTGGTTAATGTTAACGGATGCGAACACCACGTAGTAAATAATCAGCAATTGTACCATGGCGGGTGTTCCGCGGACGACTGTCACATAGAACTTGCATATTGCGTTGGGAATTTTCAGTTTTCCCGTGATGGAATGCATGCTCATGACAGCTGCAACAACGACACCGATCAGAAGACCGATAATCAATGCCAGGATAGCAATCTTTACGGTATTTCCGAGACCTTCGAAAATGTACTTGTATCTGTCGTTTTCAAGAAAATCCTTCTTGAAGCTGTTCCAGAGACTTTCGAAGAAACCTGTGTCGTCGGACTCCTCGTACATGGATCTTGTATCGGGGTTGTAGTTATTCTGGGCATAATAACTCGTGATGGTCGCGACGGTTCCGTCTGCTTTCAGTTTATCGTAAGCGTTCATGAAAGCTTCTCTCAGTTCCGTCGATTCTTTGTTGAATGCGAAACCGTAAGACGGTGCGGGAGCATCGGTGAGGGCATTTTCGTATATTGCGAATATGCTGTGCTGATACAACAGGGACGTTGCCACAAGATTATCGACAATAAGTCCGTCCGCTTCTCCGGATCCGACTGCCGCGGAGGCCAGAATCAGATTGTCGAAGACGAGTACTTCCGCCCCTTTTGCTGTCAGATATTCTTCATATCCGCTGCCGTTCACCATTGCTATTTTCTTTCCCGAAACCGATTCGAATGAACCAAGTGTTTTGGATGCGACGATTACGGATTTCAAATCGGTTCCGTATCCGATCGATCCGGAGAAATCAACGACGGCATTGTTAGCGGAATTAATCGGTATTCCGGATATTCCGATGTATGTTCCGTTTTCATAGATTTTGTTCACGATTTCATTCATCGGAGTGGAGATGAAACGCACTTTGTATCCCATCTCCTTTCCCACGGCATTGACCATATCCACATCCATTCCGGAATATCTGTTTCCGTTTTGGTTGTATCCGTACGGGGCATTGTCGGAAGTAAGTACGAATAATGTCTTCTCCTGGTTGTAGTAGGAAGGCGTATCCATCCTGTACCCGTTGTCTGCATAATATTGAATAATCCTGTCAATGGTTCCGTTGGTCCTGAGTCTCTCCAGCGATCCGTTGACTTCGTTACGCAGTTCGGTATTGCTCTTGGAGAAAACAAATCCGTACTGTTCGGGCTCGGCATTCAGGATATCGTACATTTCCAATTCGTCCGGATGGGCATTGACCTGGGCGCGGGCAACAGGCCCGTCGACTATTTCGCAGAAGGATTTGCCGTTCAGAAGATCCAGAACAATTTCGTTGTAGCTCTTTTGGTAAACAATGTTCTTTGACAGTCCTTCGGCATAGTCCGCTCCGGATGTTCCGGTCTGTACAGAAATTCTCTTGTCGGCAACATCCGATTCTGCGGACAGATTCAGCCCTTTCTTGGCAACGATTACCAGTTTTATATCCGTGTATGACGAGGAAAAGTCCACTTCTTTAGCTCTGTCTTCGGAATAAGTGAATCCGGATGCGCCCATATCGCTTTTACCCTGTTGTACGGAGAGGATAATGGAATCGAAACTGTTCTGTTTGAACGTGATATTGTACCCAAGGTCTTTTCCTATGG
>CAKQHC010000100.1 GCA_934234005.1 uncultured Methanomassiliicoccales archaeon
GTAGGTATCTTTGTTGAACGAACTGTTGATAGGATTGTCGTATTCGTCAATCAGTACGATGGGTTTTACGCCCCGACAATTACGTGAATCGTATCGGCAATAAACAGCCCCTGTCATTTTTTGTAATAAGGTTGTACGGGCGATGTTTCATCCGTCATCGATTGTAGTTTAACAGTTACAAAAGAAATCCGACGGAACACATCCGTCGGAAAGTTGTTTGTTTATTTCTTATTGGTGAGTTTCTGGTAGAGTTTGTTTTGTCCGAGACCTGTTACGAGAATATCCGAACCGTAAAGTTTCACGGTTATTATGATGGTAACAACGGCAAACACAAACATGTACGCTATTCCGCTGAATACAAGAGTGAAGTCGTTGTACATGAGCGCCTGCATCGATATCATGGGATGTGAGAACGGTATAGCGAACAAAATTGCCTGTATGCCCAATCCGGAACCATACCATCCGGAGAACATTATGACGAACATGGGAATCATTGCAAGTATGCTGAGAGGCATAGTCATAGTCTGTGCGGATTTGTAGTTCTTGGCGAATGCACCGAGAATCATGCATATTCCGAGGGCACAGATAATGGACAGGAACATTGAGATCATGATAAGAGCGTAGTCGGTTATGCCAAGACCCAGTCCCAAATCATCCAGGTTGATGCCGGTGCTGGTGGTATCCATCAGCGCACCCATATAGATGCTCATTCCCGCCATGTATGCCAATCCATATACCAATCCGACTATTGCAGCCGCAATAATTTTACCGGTAACGATGGTGGTTCTTTTGATGGGAAGAGTCAACAAAGTTTCCAGCGTCTTGTTCTCTTTTTCAGAACCCATAGAACTTATGACTATGCTGCCGACCATCATTATGATTATCATTATGATTATCGGAATCATCATGGTTTTGCTGGATATTTCGTTTGAAATTTCATAAGGCGTGACGTTCGAATGTGCCGTTCCGTTGACAATGGTGTTGATGTTGTTTCCGCCTGATTCGATCGGAGTAACGCAAAACTGATAATCAGAACTTCCGAGTTTATTTTCCAGGATAGTCATGGATAAGCTGTTGTTGAGTCCCGATACTATGCTGGATAGCACGGTTGACGATACAGATCCGAACATTCCCGAAGGTTCATATATGTAATATTCGAGGATAGATCCCTGATGCTTTTCCAGAATATCGGCACTGAAATTTCCGTCGATGTATATCGCGGATGTTATGCCATTGTCGTTCATTGCATCAATCATCTGATCTTTCGTTATGTTGCCGAGATCGATTATGTAGTCCCCGACATTTTCCTCTCCGACAATCTTTGCATAAGACTTTACGAGTATATCTTTGGCATCCCAATTCAGCTGTATTCCGTCTATCGTTCCGTCAATATGTCCGTTTTCGCTGTTGGCTATACCGAATACAGGCGTGGCCTGTGCTTTATCAACCTCTCCTCCGATCAATCCGCCCAATCCTGCAAAGAGGACGACCATTATCAGGACGGACAGAACGGAACCTACGGTGAGGAGTTCTTTAAGTTCTTTGCGGATTATGTTGTATATGTGGTTCATGCCCCTTTCACCGCCTTTACGAAAACTTCCTCCAATGTATTTACGCCGAAACGTTCTTTCAGTTCGGCAGGCGTACCCAGAAGTATCAGATTGCCCTGATCCATAATTCCTACGCGGTTGCAGAGCATCTCCACTTCGAACATATTGTGTGAAGACATAATCACCGTGACGCCGTTCTCGGCTAGTTTTCTGATTATTTCTCTGATTTCATAAGCATTGATAACGTCCAGTCCGGATGTGACTTCGTCGAGAATGGCAAGTTTGGGAGAAGCCATTATGGCTCTGGCAATGAGCAGTCTGCGCATCATACCTTTGCTGTATGTATCGACTTTGGAATCTATGCGGTCTCCCAAATCTGCTATTTCTATTCCTTTCTCAACCATGGCTTTTTGTTCGTCGCCGCTTTTGAAAAAACGAGATATGAATTCCAGATATGCTCTTCCGGAGAGATCTTTGTATGCTCCCGCATCTTCCGGCAGATAACTTATGATTTCGCGTACCTTGTCGGGTTCGGTGGCAACATCGTGTCCGTAGACGGATATCGAACCTGATGTTATGCGAAGTATGGTGGAGATCATTCTAAGCGTGGTGGTTTTACCGGCGCCGTTGTGGCCGATTAAACCGAAAATCTCACCCTCCTTTACATTCAGGGATATTCCGTGAACTGCTTCGCGGTTACCGTAGGACTTGTGTACGTCGTTCAGAACGAGTGCGTCCGTCATGTAGACCGTATGGACAATATATCTTAATTTTATTTGTCCGTGCAATACAATGTGATAAAACGGCCCGTACGGAAAATATGTACGCGCCGTATTGTTTTACTGTTTCTGGGCGTTGCCCATAGCGGTGTTGATGGCTTCCTGGAGTGCGGTGTATCTGTCTTTAAGGCTGTTTTCCTGCCTTTCAAGACTGGAGATTCTGACATCCATCATTTCTATGGATTCCTCAATCTCGCTTTTGAGTGCTTCCTTGTCGGCCACTTTAATCATTAAGGTTCCTGCGGATTTGTAGACGTCTCCGGTGCTCTTCTTAAGTTCTTCCAGAGTTCTGACAAGTTCGCGTTTCTGCGTGTCCATCTGGGATTTCTGTGAAGAGACGGCCTGAAGTTGTTGTTGGGTCTGCTGGAACTGTGTTATCTGGTTCTGCAATTGTGGGCTCATTCCGTTCATATTCTCGCCTTTGTTAGGTTGTCGACGTCTTCGATGATCCTGATGCATTCCAGGTAGGAGTTCAGAGCGGCTCTCATCGCCGAGGAATCCGATGCACGAATCGTAATTACGGCATCGTCTCCGTCATAATCTACGGTTATCTCGGTACGTGGGAGTTCTCTGCCCGCCTCTGGGCCGATTGCGGGTACCACGGACTTTGCCGCGGCACCCTTAACCGTCAGTTTGGCGCTGAGCATGGCTCAGTCGGATTTGAGGGTCTTCTTCTCGCTGGGTCTGTCCTTGAAGAAGATCTTCGAACCGCATTTCTCGCATTGGAGCCCCAAATCCTTGACGTTTCTGATAGGCTCGTTGCATTTTGCGCATCTGTACATTCAGACCACCAATGGGTGCTCACTGCTCGGAAACCTGAGACAGTTCCTTTTTGGCACCGGGGGTGTAGGCACCGGCGGCAAATTTGGTGTCGCAGTGTCTGCACTGCCAAATACCGGAACTTACTCTTTTCACGGACATGTGGTGGCAGACGGGGCACTCGTGTTTTGCTTTCTGCTGTGCTTCGATGGTCTTAATTCTGTTACGTACAATAACTCCGTACCTTGCTCCGAACCTTCCGGAGGTACCTGCTTTCTCGGTTCTTTTTGACATTTGAATCACCCGATGATTTTTCTGATTTCCACACCCTTTTCGACGGCTCTGTCAAGACACAGGCTGAGGTCGTCAAGTGTGATCGAACCGCAACCTCCTTTCTGCATAGCTCTGAAGTTGCCGTTATCGTCTGTGGTGACGGTAAGGCGTGCGGATGAAATCTGCTCTTCGTCGAAATTTGGGTCAACTATTAAATCGTTTCCTATTTTGACTTCCGTGACGGAAATCGGCGTACAGGTTATGGGAAGGGGTGTGTCGACATCTCCCTTTCCGTACTGGACATTAGGTATTTTTGCCGATTTGAGTGCGCACACGGCTGCGAGGTTGGCTGCGTCGAACAGATTTCCGTCGTAGTCGAGGGCGTAGATGTCCACAAAGCACATCCAAACCTCTTCTCCGGGAGTGATGCACAGTTTCTCTACATCAACCATTCCCGATTCGCGGATACCGCGGTCGACGACACGCGCGAGTTCGATCGCGTCTTCTCCCGGCGGTCCGGATTCGAATGTGGGGTGGGCCATGGGAATAAGTTCCGCTCCGGTCGTGAGTACTCCGAGGTTGGGAGTATCGCCGAACGGGGTTCCGGGGATGATTTTGACTCCCGCAATGACTTCGGTCTTTCCGAGTTTCACTCTTGCGGATCCGTCGGCACTCTCGATGCAGTCGGTTATGACTTCGATTTTTCTCACATCGGTTACGCCGCGTCCGTCAACCCTTGTTCCTTTGGAGAGGAGGTTAACGATGTGGTCGCGTTTGATGTCAGACATTGTAACGCTCATTCGGATGCCTCCTGCTGTGCTTTGCCGTAACGTCTTTTGAGGGCGTCTTTCTGCAGGTCGTAGACCTCATGACAGGCTCCGACTGCCATGTCGATGGCATGGTCAAATTCTTCGCGGGTCATATTTCCGTCCATCTGGAGCAGAACGATTTCGTCCGTGGAAGGTACAATAGCGATGGGCACGTCGGCCTGACCGTAGTTGTCCTCTTCTTTGTTGAGGTCGAGAAGAACTTTTCCGTCGGCTTTTCCGGCAGCGATTGCGGGAACGATGTCTCTCATGGGGATGCCTGCATCTGCGAGGGCAACCGAGGCCGCGGTAAGTCCGGCACATCTGGTTCCTGCGTTTGCCTGCAGAATCTCGATGTATACGTCAATGGAAGCACGGGGGTACAATTCCGTGAGGACAACCTTTTCCAGAGCTTCGGATATAATCTTTGATATCTCGATGGATCTTCTGTCGGGTCCGGGTCTCTTCCTGTCGCTGACCGAGAATGCCTGCATGTTGTATTTGCACTGGACAATGGCTTTCGTAGGGTTCTGCATGTGCCTGGGGTGGCATTCGCGGGGGCCGTACACGGCCGCCAGGACCTTGTTTTTTCCAATCTCCACGTATGCGGATCCGTCGGCGTTGTTGAGGACGCCCGCCTCAATTTTGATGTTCCTGTGCTGTTCGGCGGTTCTTCCGTCGATTCTGATTCCGTTCTCGTCAACCAATACCATATCAGTGTGTCCGCTCATCGTCACTCATCCCCTTCATTATAATCATCATCGGTCTGGGGGATTTTTTCCGCGATGAATTTCTCGATTTTGTCAGTGAGGTTTCCGGACTGTGCCTTCTCCTCTATCATGCGGATAGCCTCCGAGGCAACATCCGCGTTCTCGTCGTCTCCGTCCACCCATATGGTACCATTCTGTCCGACGGTTATGCGACAGTCGGTCATGTTCTTAAGCATGGTAATCATAGATCCCTGCTTGCCTATGACTCTGGACACCTTAGAATGGTTGATTGTGACCAATCTGCCTCCTTCTATCTTCCTGAGTCCGGAATCCTTCATGGTGACCTGTATCTTTTTGCTTTCGTCCACGGAAAGTACC
>CAKQHC010000101.1 GCA_934234005.1 uncultured Methanomassiliicoccales archaeon
GATAAAGGACGTATGCGAAAACCTTCATGTAGGAAACAGAGGAACTATAATAACCGGCGAAAAAACTTACAAAGCCGCCGGAAAAGACGTTGAATCGTATCTCGACGGCTTTGACATAGACGTATATCTCACAGGAGAAGCAAATTCCGAGAACATATCTTCTGCCGAAACTTCGATAAAAGAAACAAAACCCGATTTCATAATCGCCGTCGGCGGCGGAAGCAAGATCGATACCGCAAAAGTTGTATCGAAGGAATTCAACATACCGTTCATCAGCATTCCCACGTCGGCCGCACACGACGGTATCGCCAGCAACCGTGCATCCATACGTTCGGATAAAGGATCCAAATCTGTCGAATCGGCATCGCCGATGGGCATAATCGCCGATACCGCTGTGATTAACAAAGCACCGTTCAGGCTTTTGGCATCCGGATGCGCAGACGTCATATCCAATCTCACGGCATTGGAAGACTGGGATTTTGCCAGGAGGCTCAGAAACGAATCATACAGCAGATCTGCGTATTTCGTATCGAGATTCGCTGCGGAAAATATAATCGACGGGTGCGAATTCATCAAACCGAATCTGGAAGAAAGCGTGTGGGTTGCCATCAAACCGATAATACTCTCGGGCATATCCATGTGCATGGCCGGAAGCTCGAGACCGACCAGCGGTGCCGAACACATGTTCTCGCATACAATAGACGTCAATTTCCCCGGAAGGGCCCTGCACGGGGAACAGTGCGGAGTAGGATCGATACTTACGATGTATCTTCACGGGGGAGATTGGCAGCTCATAAAAGATTCCCTGTCGAAAATCGGATGTCCGACGACGGCAAAAGAACTCAACCTTACCGACGAAGAACTGATTTATGCTCTTTCGCATGCACATGAAATCAGATCCGACAGATTCACAATACTGGGCGATAAGGGCATAACTCCCGAAGTAGCCGAGAAAGTGGCCAGAGCAACAGGCGTGATATGATGGCACTCATAACACTCATCGGCGAATCGCTTGCCGAAGTTGGAAAGGAATTTTATTTCGAAGGGCCCAATTGGAAATGTCAGGATTGCAGACTGAAAGGTGTGTGCTTCAATCTCGAAACGGGAGCCCGTTACCGTATTACGGAAGTCAGAAACCAAAAACACGAGTGTCCTGATTTCGAAGGGGATTGCGTTGTTGCAGTCTGTGTCGAAAAGATGCCTTCGCCTGCGGCAATTCCGAAAAAACAGGCTATCGAAGGCAGCGTAATAACATTCCAGTCGGTTCCGTGCAACAATATTGGATGCCAAAATTATTCCAAATGCAAATCATACGGAAAAATCGACGGTAACAGATACTCAATCAAACATGTGTATCGGGATTTAGACTGTCCGATGGGCGAAAAACTCGTTGCGGTAGAACTTATATGATTCCTGCACAGATTTGCATGATAAGGATACGGTAACAACCGCCATCGCGTTATTCTCCCAATTTCTGTACGGTTGCGGGTTCGGTCTGACCTTCATAATATGTTTCAACGGATATCGGATATGCCCTGTTTAAAAGCATCTTTAAACCTTCATCCACGAAACCTATAACGAAATCTCCCGGCCACGCATCCCACAGACTGTCTTCGGAACGGTTCAGACGTATCCGTATCGGCAGATAGGATATTACCTCCGCATCATCGGGAGCTGACACCATGGTACAACCCAAATCCACAAAATCCTGTGCTTCCATGGATCTGCCGTCAAGCAACGTATGGGCCGTATTACGGCCGGAACGCATGAACATCTTGTCAAAATGTATGCCCATATATTCGATGGCATGAAGCGCGTAAGATATTACGGCCGAATAGTAATCCAAATCTCCGTTGCGGAACTTTTCTACAATTTTTACGCATTTGTCAGCACATTCTTTATTCGGTTCGGAAGTATACATCAGAGGTTCGGCCGAAAGAACGTATTTTTTCGGATAGTTGGTATCATCGTCTGTTTTGACGGCACCCAATGCCATCAGTTTCGTCAACGATACGTATATGGTCGCCTTCGGCAAATTCAACGATAGTTCTAATTCGTTAAGACTTTGACCGCAATCGAACAATGAATCCAAAATGCCGACCATAGTGCTGTTGGTAAACAGCATTGCCTTGCCGTTGACGGAATAAATTGCAAACTGTTCCGGAATACGGAAGTTTTCCAAAGGATTGACGGAATCTGCGCCGGCATCGTAATCCTGTCCCTGAAACGGATGGATTTCAATCTTTACAAAACGTCCGTTGTTTTCCACGGAAAGTTGTATCTCGTGAGACAGATTGTAACCGGCAATTGTTCTGAAATCAGTGCGCAGCGCACCTATCATCGGAACAATCATCATCGGAATATCTGAAATATCTTCTTCGGACTCAAATATGAGAGTCAGGGAATTGTCGATACTCATTTTCATTGATATTCCGCTCATTGAAAATTGTTGATTTGCCGATTTCAGAATACGGTTCCACCAATCCGCATCGTTTATGTTCCTGACCAAAGCCGCACCGACATTGGACAAACCGTACACAATATTCAATCCGCTTTCCATTAATGATACACAGTACAAAGAAAGATCTTCTCTGTTCGTACATCTGCCGTTGGCAATTATACGGTTTAGCGATGCCTGTCTCGCATATAACTGCCATTCTTCCGTGGTATCGTTCGAAAAAAGCATCATTGCACTTATGTGATATACTACGCTGCGTGCATCGTCCGTACTTGTTTCCGGCACAACTATTCCCATGCGAAACAGCTTGTTTATGTTTCCCTGAATGGTTGACTTAGAAAGATTCAATGCGATTGCCATCTCGGTGGGAGATACCTCTCTGTAACGCATTTCCTGCAGGATACGCAAACTCAGTTCGTTCGTAACTACCTGCATTCCGTTATGATCTGTCAAATATACTTCGTATTCGGAACTGTATCCCAAGTCTGCCATTTCACTTCACAATCCGAGCAACGGGACAATCGCAATTCCGAATATAATTTCTGTTAAGACACATACGGTTGCATCCGTAATACAACCCCGGTGTGCTGCGTATGTTTGGGAACAGTTTCATATTAATAAGAAGACGGACCGGAAAACCGGACCGCCTTTGTTTGAACAACAGATTCAGCGTCTGATCTTTTCACGGAACTTCTCGCAACTGTTGATTTTTATGTCAAGAATATCTTCGATATTCATCTTGGCTGCGATACCGCGCGCAGCTCCGGGAACGCCGGTAACGACACCGATACCGAGTTCTTCACGCAAATCCCTCATGACGAATTCGTCTGCGATATCCATTACGTCGATTCCCAGCTTCTTGGCAACATACTTCTTGGCATCGTCTACCTTCATATTCCTGCCGAATTCCATTCTTGCGACGAGATCGCCGGAAGATCTTATTCCGCCCATTCCGGAAGTCATGAAGTGTGGGAGATCCATTCCTGCGGGATCCCCCACTCCGACCTATATGCCGTCTACTCCGGCAATTTCGACCATTGCCTTACTGGCCCTGGAAACGGCATCGATCGGAGGTGTTTCGCACATCGGTATGCCTCCGACGCCCATTCCCATATCTGCATGAACCGGAATGTTCGATTCCTTGACTGCCTGCTTTATGAACGTCACGGCTCTGGCGATATTGAATGCGAGCGACTTGCCTGTATTGGTGTTGACAACCGTACCGCACACATTCGCACCTGCCTTCTCCGCGATACGGACATACTGGTGGGGATACATTCCCGCAACAACCTGTCCTTCAAACTCTATGGATCCGTGGATACCCATGATTGATTCTCCCGCAAATCCAACCTGAATATATGCCTCAGGGCACTGTTCCCTGAGCTTCTTGACTCCGTTCAATGTTCCGACGCAGTCTGCATCCCCTGCGGATCCGGTAGTATCAAAGTTAAATCCGTCCGATCCTGCAGCCTGCATTCTTGTTGCCACATATTCGATATCTCTCGTAATATGGGCGGAAGCCAATTCCGACTGCTGCATCGATTCCTCGATCTTGAAATCCCTCATAAGATCTGCCGGATTTCCGTACGGTCCGTCGGGAGCATAATAAAGACCTTGGTTAGGCATCGCACCGTAAAAGAACGGGGCAACGATTTCTGCCTGAATTTCTTCCATTGTCTGCATTTCCATAGATATGACGGGCTTTACGGGCTTGATGGAATAATCGGAATGCGCAAGTTCAAACGTATCCGCACCTAATGCTCTTTCATGCAGCAGTGCAGCTTCGAGTCTGCCCATATCGATACCGTTACCGGAGTTTCCGTTGTCGCCTGTGAAATCCAGTTGTCCGATATCGTATGACAGAACAACTTCGTTTCCCGGAGCAACTCCGACAACCCTGTCCTGACAGCAGATGATGTCCGCAATGTGCTCCAAATCGTTTGAATCGAGTTGAGGTATGTCGCCTGTGTCTGCCGCATCCGCACTTCCGTCATGGATATCGTCAAGAATCTGCTGTCTGGACATCAGAACTCTCTTTCCGTCACCCATTCTTGTATAATATTCAACCATAGTGTACACCTTCAGTCACAAACAAGTGCCTGGGCCTTTCTCACAGTCTCTGAGGCCGATTCGCCGTAAATGTCGGCACCGATTTTGTCGGCATATCCCTGGGTTATGGGTGCGCCTCCGACCATAACTGTGACCCTGTCTCTCACCCCAGCCGATTCAAGACCGTCTATGACTGCCTTCATGCTGGTCATGGTAGTCGTCATCAAAGCGGACATTCCGCAGAAGTCGGCTCCGTTCCTGCATTCATCTATGAAATTCTTGGTCGGTACATCCCTTCCGAGATCGTGCACTTCGAAACCGGCACACTGCAACATCGTGGAACATATCGACTTACCTATATCGTGGACGTCTCCTTCGACCGTACCCATAACTACGATGCCCTTTGAACTTCCTGCATCCGAACCGGAGTTTAACTCGTCGCCGAGTATAGTCATGGCATTCTTCATTCCGGCTGCTGCACTGAGAACGTGTGGCAGGAACAGCTTTCCCTTCTCGAATAAAACTCCGACATCGGACATTGCGGCTCCGAGGACAGCGATGATGTCTGCGGCGGGCATGCCTGTATTGTGAGCTTCCGTGACGGCCTTGCTGATTTCGGGAACCTTGCACGAAATCAATGCCTTCCTAAGATTCTCGTTTTCGACTTCATATGCCATATTGTTTCCTCCGACGTT
>CAKQHC010000102.1 GCA_934234005.1 uncultured Methanomassiliicoccales archaeon
ACAGTTGGTTATGATATTGAGAATCTGAACAATTCTGACCGGAGAAAGAAATATTCTGATTGATTCCGGTACCGGATACGGGTCTGCATCTGTAATGGATCAGATTGATTCTATTTTGAAAGGAGATCCTTTGGATACACTCATTTTAACGCATTGTCATGCCGATCATGCAGGCGGAGCCAAACAATTGATCGACAGATACGGCTGTACTTGTATGGCATATGAGAATGATGCCGTACATTTGCAGGATGCCGATGAAGTTGTTTTGTACGAAATGTTCGGAATTGTGCCTGTTCCTCTAGATCCTTTGGAACTGTATGACGGAGATTGCATATCAAACGGGCAACACAGTCTGAATGTTATCTGGACGCCGGGGCATACCGACGGCAGCATATGTCTTTACGACGAGAATACAAAATCTCTGTTTTCGGGCGATACTGTTTTTGCAAACGGAGTCGGAAGAACCGATTTCCCAGGGGGTTCATCGGTAGATTTGAAATCGTCCATAGAACGTATAAGTAGTATTGACATAATCGACCTTTATCCTGGTCACGGGAGCCCCGTAATAGGTGGCGGTTCACAATCAATCAAGTCCGCAATGAGATTAGTCAGGTGTTCGTATGAAGATAATTAAGTGTGATTACAGCAATGGTTTTGATATCAAATGTGAAGATGCGGTATCTGCTGCTGCAGACGACATCGCACAGGGTAAATTAATTGCATACCCTACCGAAACTGTATACGGAATCGGTGCGGACATATACAACGAATCTGCCGTAAAGAACCTTTACGTTGCGAAGAAGAGACCGTTTGATATGCCGCTTTCCGTTGCTGTTTCAGACAAAGCAATGTTGGAGAAAGTGGCGGTTTTAAACGAGAATGCTGATAAACTCATCAAAGCGTTTTTGCCCGGTCCGTTGACAATCATTATCAAGAAACAGCCGGACGTTCCAGATATTGTGACTTCCTCTTCTCAGAAAGTAGGTATACGCATCCCCGACAACAGGTTTGCATTGGAACTTGTCAGGCGCACAGGGCCTATTGTTGCAACTTCGGCCAATTTGCATTCCCATCCGGATGCCGTAACAATCGATGCTGCCATTTCCGATCTCGGAGATTCCGTAGACACATACATCGATGCCGGACCGTGTACTCTCGGTAAACCGTCTACCATTGTTTGGCTTATGGATAAAGAAGTTGAAATCGTTCGTCAGGGAGCGATTCCTGAAGCTAAGATTAAGGAAGTATTGGAATGCTGAATGAAGATCAGTTGGCTAAGCTGCGCAGAGCAGGTAGAGTATCCGGAGAAGCCAGAGAACTCGGACTTTCAATGATAAAGCCCGGTGTCAAGCTATATGATGTCGCCCAGGAAGTCGAAGGTTACATTCGTGAACACGGATGCGGTCTTGCATTTCCGTGCAACATAAGCAGGAATGAAGTTGCAGCCCATTATACTCCATGTATAGACGATACGACTGTTTTCGAAGAGGGAGACATTGTAAAGCTTGACTGCGGAGGAGAGTTGGACGGTTATGTCGGCGATACCGCAGGAACTGTTGAAGTCGGGACTAACAGACATCCTGATCTCGTCGAAACATCCAAGCGTGCCAGAAATACTGTTGCCGAATTTATCGGAAACGGTGTTCCGCTGTGTGAAATCGGACGTGCCGTGGAAATGAGCATTATGCGCGACGGATTCAAGCCGATTGTCAACCTTTGCGGCCATCAGATTGAACAGTACGAACTGCATGCAGGCTTTTCCGTTCCAAACTATGACAACGGAGACGATTTTCAGATTAAATCCGGTATGACTGTTGCCATAGAGCCTTTTGCAACAAACGGAGTCGGTGAAATCAAGGAAACGAGGCCCGGAAATATTGTAGGTATTGCCCGTGACAGGCCTATCCGCGATCCCAAGGCCAGAGAATTCTTTAATTATGTAAAGGAAGAATTCAAAACATTCCCGTTCTGCGCAAGGTCATGCGATCTGAGTCTTTTCCCGCAGGCAGAGCATCTTGTTAAGGTACTCATCCGCCAGGGCGTCCTCATGAGTTACGCACAGCTCGTCGAAGTCAGCGGAGGACTTGTATCACAACACGAGTATACCTTTTATATAGATGCTCACGGAGACGGCAAGGGAGAGGTGACAACCCTCCCATAAGTCTATTTACTAAACCACTTATCCACCCTTGTTGCTGGAGTAGCCCAGCCTGGTCAAAGGCGGAGGACTCAAGATCCTCTCTCGTAGGAGTTCGCCGGTTCGAATCCGGCCTCCAGCACTCATTGTATCTGCATCATGTTCTGTTGCGGTTGCTTTTTTTGGTACTAACCTTTATTAAGTATGTTTTGTTCCGACGAGAGTACGTAGACTCAGGACCCGCTTCCCTAGTGGAAAGCGAACACTGAGAGCCGACTCTTTCGGAGTCAACGGCTTGAGTAACCCCGTTCATTCGGGTTCATTTACGGAGGCTATTTTATGGCAGGAAAAAAGAAAGAACAGCAGAAGACGGAGGACGAGAACTTCAATTTCATCGTCCGTATCGTCAACTCTGATATCGACGGTCAGAAGAAAACCGTCATCGGTCTTCAGAGCATCAAAGGCGTCGGAAAAAGGGTTGCGGAAATCGTTGCCAAGAGGGCTAACGTCGACCCCCACATGAAAATGGGATCCCTTTCCGACGAGAAGGTTGCAGAGATCGAGCAGCTCGTCAAATCCTACGTTGAGTACGCTCCTACATGGGCAATCAACAGGCAGATGGATTACGAATCCGGAGCGGACATGCATCTCTTCGGCAACGATCTTGACATCATTCAGAAAGATGATATCAACAGGATGAAGATGATCCGTTGCTACCGCGGTATCAGGCACGAGGGTCGCCACAAGGTCAGAGGACAGAGGACCCGTTCGAACGGAAGACACGGACTTACCATGGGTGTCCAGAGGAAATCCTGAGGTGTTATAAATGGGAGATCCTAAATTTTCGAGAAAGACTTATGATACGCCTTCCCACCCTTGGCAGGGCGACAGAATCAAAGCCGAAGTCGAAGTCGTTCGTGCATTCGGACTCAAGAACAAGACCGAAGTCTGGAAAGCACAGACTATTCTCAGGAATCTGAGGAATCAGTCCAGGGACCTTCAGGCCCGTCTGAGAACCGGCGACCAGCAGGCAAAGGTCGAGGCAGATGCACTTATCGCAAAGTGCGGACGTCTCGGATACCTTCCTTCCGACGCAACACTCAACGACATCCTTGCCCTTACAAACGAGCACATTCTCTCCCGCCGTCTCCAGACTATCGTCTTCGAGAAGGGACTGGCTTCCACCATCAGGCAGGCCAGACAGATGATTGCTCACGGACACATCTTCATGAACGGCCACAGGGTTACTGTTCCCGGATACATCGTCAGCAGAGCTGAGGAATCCTCCATTCAGTACAACCCCGCATCCCCGTACACCGACGAGATGCACCCGATGAGGATTTCGCCCGAACAGGCAAAGGCAGTCGCAGCTCAGAAGCCCAAAGCAGAGGAGCCCGCAGAGGAGACAACCGAGGAGGTGCAGTGATATGGCAGAGAAATGGGGAATCGCTAACATCTATGCTAGCTACAACAACGTCATGATAACTTTGACCGACATCACCGGTGCCGAGACGATTACAAAGGCTACCGGAGGAATGGTTGTCAAACAGGCAAAGGACGAATCTTCGCCTTATGCAGCACAGAAAGCAGCCGAGAAGGTTGCAGAAGTCGCAAAGGAAAAGGAATTCGTAGGAATCCACGTCCGTGTCAGAGCACCCGGAGGAAACAGATCCGCATCACCCGGACCCGGTGCCCAGGCTGCAATCCGTGCTCTCACCAGAGCCGGACTCAAAATCGGACGCATCGAGGATGTCACTCCTATACCCCACGACGGTACCAAGAAGAAGGGCGGACGCAGAGGACGCAGGGTCTGAGGGTGGAATCCCATGGACATAGAAATAATCGAAATGGCGGACAGGAAGATGAAGTTCATCCTCAAGAACTCCTCTCCCGCCATGGCAAATGCTCTTAGGAGGACGCTTCTGTCCGACATCCCCAAGATGGCTATAGACAAGGTGGATTTCCACCTTGGGCCCATCATGGACGACAGCGGAAAGGAGTATGAGAGCGAGACGCCCCTGTTCGACGAAATCATTGCCCACAGGTTGGGAATGATTCCTGTGCCCACCGATCTCAGCCTTTTTGTTCCGCAGGACAAATGTACCTGCGGAGGAAGCGGCTGTCCGAGCTGTCAGATCATGTACAGCCTCAACAAGATCGGACCTTGTACCGTATACTCGGGGGACCTTATGCCCCTGGGCGACTCCAGTCTGAAAGTCAAAGACGAGTTTATCCCGATCGTGGAGCTGACCGACGGACAGGCTATTTTGGTTTATGCCTATGCATACATGGGCACTGCCAGAAAGCATGTTAAGTGGCAGGTTTGCAACGGTGTCGGATACAGATACTTTACAAGAGTATCCATCGACGAATCCAAAGCATCCGATCCCGAGGTTCTGAAATGTGCGGAAATCGCACCGGAAGTATTCTCGGTCGAAGGCGGAAGGCTTGTCGTGAAAGACCCCGTTGCATGCGATCAGAGCAAACCCGAGATAATCAAGATTGCAGAGACCGTAAACGGAGTCAAATTTGATTACGATGATACTACATTTGTATTCAAATTCGAGACCGACGGTTCCATGACTGCAAAACAGGCTTTCGATAAAGCCCTTGAGATTCTCGTTTCAGAATCCAACGATTTCAAAGAGCAGCTCGAGGCTCTCTGAACAAACAGACCCTTCGGGGTCTTTTCTTATATTCTCTATATTACTATTAAGCAGAGCCCGAAGTCAATCCGGTTTTTTTTTCGGATGCGGGCATTATGTGCGGCAGAGTTGTGTCACGACGGCAGTTCCGTCGGAGTCGATCCCGTCTTTCAATATGTTGCGGCCATTATTCGCAGTAAAAATGTATTATTATGTACATTTTATTCACTTGTTTCAAAAATTTGGGTTCCGAAATCAGGACAATACCGCAAGGTTTAAATAATTCCTATAACTACAGGAATTTTGCGCGTGTTGTGAACCAACATGTGTTTCAAATCGAATCAATACATGCACCCGGCCTGAGTTCCAGAACCGGGG
>CAKQHC010000103.1 GCA_934234005.1 uncultured Methanomassiliicoccales archaeon
CCGAACAGGGAAACAATTTCGTCCGGATCCCGGGGATGATAGGCAATATCGCCAGAGTCTTTTTTCTCAGATCTCATGTCCGATTTTGTGAAGGTCCTCACGAATACTTTTCCGCCGGGAGCCAATACGCGCATAACTTCTTCCGATACCTTTGCCATGTCTGAGTCGCTTATGTTCTCAATCACATGAACCATTGTAACCAATCCGAAAGTACCGTCTCCGAACGGTAAGTTGCATGCGTCGGCTACCGTCAGTTCGCATCTGTCGCCGAAGAGTTTCTTACATGATTCTACGGCAATTTCAGAGAAGTCGATGCCCGCAACGGTGCATCCCGCATCCAATAATGTCGATATGGTTTTCCCGTTGCCGCATCCTATATCCAGTACACGGCACGGCTCATCCACGGGAATCTTGTTGTTGCCTCTCCACGGACGCGGATTTTTTCTGTAAAAATCGTTCCATAATTCGTTTTGATTCATTGGAATAACCCGTTTATAGTGAATAGCCAGTCAACGAACAGTTCTGTTATGCGGGATGTCATTGCAACGAATGTTTTCGGCGGTCCTTTCATCATTCTGTTCGGACGCATAATAATTGAGATGTTGTCGAGTTCGAACACGCCTTTGCGGTCGGAGACAGAATTGTTGTGTGTTACGAGATTCCTCATTATCAGCAGTTCTTCCCAATCGCGGTATGTTTCGTACGATATGTATCCGAGATCTGCGGAGGCATTGATTATGTTTCTCAGATAGAGGTAGTTCTTGTTCCCTTCCAGAGATTTTTCCTTCAGTCCGGACCGTTTGTATGTCTCGGCACAGTCTTTAACTGCTTTTTCTATTGAAGAAACTGCATCGACAAACATGTCTTTGGTTACGATCATGATTCTTTCGGACAGTTCCGGTTCCAGGTTCAAAGGCACATCCATACGCGACCACGAACCGGTATAGAACGAGACAATCTCCCTTGTCACCGTGATGCGGTTGTATATATTCCAGATACACATGGAACGAAAATCGTTCTCTCTGTCGGCGATTTCGGAATCGACGCGTTCGGCATACGATTCGACTTTATCCAGCAAAGAACTGATTTCTCCGGAAATGTCTTTCATGCAATCGGTAATTCCGCACTGTTATAAACGAGCATCCGTCCCATCGGAGTATCGGAATTATATTCGGATGTTTTATTCAGACCCATCCCGATTCTGGGTGGTAAGCCGATGTCTGCGATATGTTTATTACGATTCGTTCCTACCTGGAATCAGTAAGGGGTAATATGTTCTGGAACCCAAAAATCGAATGCATGCCTAAGGAAGATCTCAAATCTCTCCAATACAGGGAACTTAAACAATTGGTCAATAACTTGTATTCATTCAATAAATTCTACCATGACAGAATGAAGGCAGCCAATGTACATCCCGATGACGTAAACAGTTTGGCTGACATAACGAAGCTTCCGTTCATGTACAAACAGGATCTCAGGGATAACTACCCCACACACATGTTCAGTGTCCCCAACAGAGATGTTGTCCGTTACCATGTTTCATCCGGTACGACGGGTAAGCCCACGCTCGTCGGATACACGAGAAACGATTTGGAGTATTGGACCGAAGCACTGGCAAGATCTTTGACGTCCGTCGGAATAGGTTCAGACGATACTATGCAGATTTCATACGGATACGGTCTTTTCACCGGAGGATTGGGACTTCACTACGGTGCCGAGAAAGTCGGTGCGACCGTACTCCCCACCGGTACCGGCAGTACGAAGAGACAAATCGAACTCATTCAGGATTTGGAGGTCACGGCTATTGCATGTACGCCTTCGTATCTGATTCATATGGGCGACGTGGCAAAAGAGATGGGCGTCGATTTCCGCAGAGACACCAAACTCAGAAAAGCCGTTCTCGGTGCCGAACCATGGTCCGAATCCATGAGGCAGCATATAGAAGAGTCTATGGGCATCCGTGCGTACGATATATACGGAACGTCCGAACAGGCCGGACCTATGTTCACCGAGTGTGAGGAACGCCACGGCATCCACATAGCTGGAGACATTATGTACGTTGAGATTCTCGATCCCGATACAGGAGAATCATTGGAACCCGGACAGAAGGGCGAAATGGTAGTAACAATGCTCAAGAAAGAAGCCATGCCCATGATCCGTTACAAGGTCAGAGACATCACGTCGATTATCGACGAAGACTGCCCGTGCGGAAGAACATCTCCGAAGATTTCCAGGATTACGGGACGTTCGGACGATATGTTGATTATCCGCGGAATCAATGTATTCCCGTCGCAGATTGAGTATACGCTCCTGCAGATCCCCGAGGTCGGAGAGAGTTACATGATTTATGTGACAAGAGAAGGCGCGTTGGACAACATCCGCCTTCAGGTGGAGCTGAAGCCCGAAGCATTCAGCGACAAGGTTGAGGACATGAACAGGCTCAGAGCGTACATCGAATCACAGCTTAAACTTTACCTCAACATTGCCGTGGAAGTCGAACTCAAAGCACCGGGAGAACTCCCCAGATTCGAAGGAAAGGCGAAGAGGGTAATTGATACAAGGGTGATTTAAGATGGAAGACGAGAATATCATAATACAGCTGTCGATTTTCGTGAACAACGAGCCCGGGCGTCTCGCTTCCGTAGCGAAACTCATAGGCGAATGCGGAATCAACATGAAGGCATTCAATCTTGCGGAATCCACGGAATTCGGAATTCTGAGGGCAATCGTCGACGATCCCGACAAGGCATACGATCTCCTCAGGGCCAAGGGCGTAATCGTGAAGAAAACCGAAGTAATCGGAGTAGTCATCGCGGATGCACCCGGATCGATTTTCGATGCCGCCGAACTGTGCGGAAACGAGAACATCAACATCGAGTACGGATATGCGTACACCGGAAGGTCAACCGCGGCATTCTTTATACGCGTGGATGACCCCAGGAGGGCTGTTGCCGCATTGGACAAGGCAGGAATCAGGCTTATTAAGAAGTCGGAGGTGTAATTTTGGGAAATCTCAACATTGCAGTCCTCGGAGCCAAGGATTTTGCGGGCAAGGTCGGTAAAAAAGGAACAATTACTGATATGACTTTCTACGATTACAAGGTCGGAACCGATTCGTTTACGCTGATTGAACCATCAAAATATCCGGAGAAACTGTCTTCCCTGTTCTATTCCGTTGCAATGTCGGAATATGTCATCCTGGTAGTGGACAAAATAGACTCGTTCCTCGGAGAGACTATAGTAATGGTCGATTCTCTCGGAATCGAAAACGGAATCATCATTCTTCAGAATTACATACAGCCCGAACAGCTTAAACCGTTACTTGCGGGAACGTGTCTCGAATCGTACCAATATCACGATGACGACCCGTTCAAATTACGCGAGGAACTTATAGAACTCGCCAAGAATCATTCCAAAGGCCCCGGAGAGGGAACTGCCGGATCATGCCCCATCGACAGCCACTTCAATGTCAAAGGCGTGGGGACGGTTGTTCTTGGTTCTGTTATAGACGGTTATTTCAGAAAGCACGACAAGATGACTGTATTTCCGATTAAGAGAGAGGTTATCCTTAAATCAATTCAGAAACACGACTTGGATGCCGATGACGGTGTAAAAGGAGATCATGTCGGTCTCGCACTGCGCGGAATAGAATCCGATGAACTTGACAGAGGTTATGTGGTAACAACCGACCCTTCGGTTAAAATGACCCGTGCCGTGTCGGGCAAAGCAAATCTGATAAAATACTGGCCTTCGCCTCTTAAGGACGGAATGGTGCTTCACGTCGGACACTGGATGCAAATGGTACCGTGCCGTATTACGTCCGTGGACAACGGTTCCGATTTCCACCAGCCTGTGATTTCGTTCGATTTGGAGAGCGACATTATCCACAAACCCGGAGATACAGCTACGCTGATGTATCTTGAGGGAGGAAAACTCAGGGTAGTAGGTTCGATACTGCTTCCCTGATTAAATTTTCTTATTGCATTTTTCGCAGATGCCGTTGTTGACGGTACCGCCGCATTCCGGGCATCTGCGATACATATTCTCATATCTTGCGGATGCCGACTCTGTTTTGTTCAGATAGGCTACGGCAAATATCATTGTGAACAGCATCATTCCTGTAGAACAGGCACTCATAGCAAGCATTCCCGAACTGCTGTCGTCAATATACAGTTTTATTGATGCCGCCGTAAGAATCATGAGTATAGCAATAATTGCAACGCCCGTTATTGCCATTGTTTTTGCGCGCATATACCATAATAGCGATTGCAATATAATTCCATATTCACGGTTGATTCGATAAAGCAGAGTTGTCAAGAATAATTTATTGCAGAATCCGTTCTATCAGAACTTTCGGTCTCTTGCCGTTAAAGCAGACTCCGTACAGAATCAGATTTTTACCGAGTCCGTAAGGGTATTCTCTGTTCTTGATTTGTTCTATTGCCGCTTCGGCTTCTTTCAGTTGGATTGTTTCGTCGTCCGATTTGGATTTGATCTTCTTGAACTCGATTACGATATCTGGAAGTTCGGGACGGTTGTGTTTCATTATTATGTCCGCCCTTCCGTTTCCGGCTTCCTCTTCAAGATAGACTTTGTAGTCTCCCATACTGCTCATGGCGGCGGATGCGACTACCAGTTGATAGTCGCCCTCGTCTTTCAGGACGATGGAGGGAACCTTGCTGTAGAACAGATTTTTCATGTTCTTTTCTACGTTCGGTGCATCGCCTGCTTTAATGGCATCAAACATATCCTTGAATGAATCAGACCCATCGTCGAATATTCTGTCAATCATCATTGACGAGAATGTCTTGCGCACTTCCTTGTTCGGAATGGATATTGTGTACAATTCGTCGTCTTCCGCATTCTTTTTTCTGGTCGGAACGGCATTCAGATAACCAGCAACGGCCATAACAGAATAGATTGTGTTCGGTTTCGAATTCATTTCCCTCATTGAAATAGCGGGGTTCAGTCTGGCAGTAACTTGCTCTCCGTTAGCGATATTTGTCAGATTCTGATAGACTTCGTCGGTGGCGTTATCAATCAAAGTGTAAATGATGTTATTGTTGCTGGT
>CAKQHC010000104.1 GCA_934234005.1 uncultured Methanomassiliicoccales archaeon
AGCATAGTGTTTGCATGTTTTGACTAATATTAATATTTGCAGATATTTTATCTGAAAAAGTTGCATAAATGCAGATATTTTATCTGAAAAAGTTGCATAAATGCAGATATTTTATCTGAAAAAGTTGCATAACACATAAAATCGTCATTATGCCAGAATATGATATGTCTGTTTATTCAAAATACAAGATAATCTCTGCATTATCGTCGGACGCGATTGCCGACATTTCCGTTGTATCCGAAAGGTGTCTGTACATATTGTCCGAATACGGACTGCAGCATCTTGTTTTTCCCGGTTTGCGTATGGTTTCCCACAGGCAGTCTGTTCCTTCCGCAGCACCTGCTTTCATATAAGCATCAAGAAGGAATCTATCGATAATATGTTCATAATCATTCTTTTCCGATGGAGCGAGTCCTAACGGATTCTCGTGAATCATCATTGATATTAAATCGGGCATCTTTGTTCTGCCATTTTCGATGCAATATTCAGCCAAACCGTTGATTATCGCAGGAAGACTCGGATCAATGTCTTCGAGTTCAGAATAACTGCTGTTCCAATCTCCGCAATCGATATGCAGATGCCATTCCATACACTGTCGATGTGTGTGTTCATAATAAAAGTATGGATGGGTCGCCCGTCATGCTTATGCAGAGAATGGCAATTACATACGTATGGAAGAATGCAAATGGTTGATCGTAGGATCCGGTCCGTCCGGTATGATGGCTGCGAAAACTCTTGCCGACAACGGCGAAAATGATACGATTGTTGTCGAAAGACTTTCGTCTGACGTACACCGTCGTTATCATTCGATTTGCGGGGAAGCTGTAAGCGAACGCATTCTTTCAAAAATCGGATTCAAACCAGATACGGTATTGAAGGAAGTATCTTCGATTTCAATAGAATTCTCCGGCGGAATATCTATTGACATTCCTGTGAAAGGGTATATTGTGGACCGTAATGCCATGCTCAATCAATTGCGTGACGGATGCAATGCCGATTTTATTCATGCATCCGTAAAATCCGTGCGTAAGGCCGATGACGGTTTTATCGTAACCGTTAATGACGGAGATATCAAATGCAAACACATCATCGGTGCCGACGGTTCCCATTCGGTGGTTCGCAGAGACATATTCGGTTCGACTCCCGAAGAGATGATACCGATTGTCAACAACATAGTTCCCGGAGACGGCGGAGAAGTTTTGAAATTTATCGTATGCGAAAAATACCACGGAGGGTACAGATGGGAATTTCCGTCTTCGGAAGGGTTTATGTCCGTGGGATATCCGAAGGGAACCGATCATATTGAAGGTATTGTTTCCAAAGGGGCACGTTGTATGCCAATCGGAAAACTTCCGTCGGTCGTGAACGGTAATGCATCCATTATAGGGGATGCAGCATCTTTGGCAAATCCTCTGTGTTTCGGAGGCATCGGCGCAGCATTGCTGTCAGGACGTAAGGCAGCAGAGGCCATGGTTTCCGGAAAACCCGAAAAATATCAAAGTTGGATAAATAGCGACAAAATGTTTAGCAGTCATTTTATGGATGCACACAAGGCATTTTCTTTATGGAGAGATAGTGATATTATCAAAGCCATGGAACCATTTAGAAAAGGATACGGCATTGCCCGCGGTTTCCTTGCAATGGTTAAACACCCGTCCTGGGCCAATATATACATGTCATGTTGGCTGGGATTTGCACGTGGATGGTAATGTTTTCTGAAAAAGTTCTTATGTAGATATACCGATTATTGCGTATGTTCTGTCCTAATTGCGGAAAGGAGGTTGAAAAGGGAGACCGTTACTGCGGTCATTGTTCCTGTAGGTTGACTTATGACCGTGCGGAACACAAATCTTCCGTAATAGCTATGACACTGAGCATATTTCTGCCGGGAATGGGGATAGTATACATATGCGGCGATTACAAGGGGCTGTATATCTTTGCCGTCAGCATCATTTTATGTCTGTCGATGTTCACATTTGTTTGGCCCCTGTCTTTGGCAGCATTGTTCTTTCTTTGGATATACGGTATCTGTTTGACAAGTCACGAATTGGATTCATATATGATTAAAAACAACAAATATTGAGGGAGTGTGCCGAAATGAGGGGAAGAGATGAACTTAGTTGTTGCAGGTGCAGCTATTCGTGGATACCGCGCAAAGACGAGGTGCCCAAACGCTGTCCTTCGTGCAGATCGATAAAATGGAATATGCCCGATCTGAAAATGAAATGCCTTAGATGCCAACACGAATGGTATGCGCATTCAGGAATTCCCGATCGTTGTCCGTCGTGCGGTTCGGCCAAGTGGCAGGAACCTCAGCAGCAATATGTGTGTTTCCATTGCGATCACAAATGGGTTTCCAAGGGAGGGCGTGCTCCCAAGAGATGCCCCAATTGTGCTTTCCGCGATTGGAATCTGTCAAAAAAAGACAGCGGCTATAAAGATCCGTATGCCGATGAATTATTTGATAAAATAGACGAGCTGCGCGGTAAGGGTTACAACCCGGTTCAGATATCAATGGATATGAAATTACCGTATAGTGTAGTGTTGGAATACATTAACGGCACATCCCGTCAGGCGAAGCGTAGAAAATATGAAAGCGCTAATAATTGTAGATTATCAAATTGATTTTGTTACAGGATCTCTCGGTTCGAAAGAGGCTCTGTCGATAGAGAAGCAGATATGCAGGCGTATCGAGGCAGCTTTGAAAGACGGATGGAAGATTCTGTTCACATTGGATACGCACGGCGAGGATTATCTGCAGACATACGAAGGAATCAATCTGCCGGTAGCCCATTGCATAAAAGGTACGAACGGCCATAGGCTTTACGGATCTGTGGAGCCGTATGCCGAATACGGGACGGTTATAGAAAAATCGTCTTTCGGATGTCCCCGTCTGATGGATTATTTGGACGGATGCGACGAAGTAGAATTATGCGGCGTGGCTACAAATATATGCGTTTTGGCGAATGCGGTGATGATACGCTCATTTTTCCCCGACATCAAGATATCCGTCAGAGAGTCGTGTGTAGCGTCGTATGACGCAGATGCGGCAAGAAAGACATTGGAGATACTTCCGTCGTTGCAGATAGATGTAGTATGATTCGTACAGGTCCGATTTTAACAGAGAGGCTTCTTTTGAGAAGATTCTTTGTCGAGGATGCCGTTGCAGCATACGAAACATGGATGTCAGATTCAGAAGTAACGCATTTTTTAACATGGAATGCACACAGAAGTTCCGAAGAATCCCGTAAAACAATCGAAGTATGGACAAAAGAATATGCAATGGGGTCGTTGGATTGGTGCATAACACTGCGTAATACCGGCGAGCCAATCGGAAGCATAACCGCAGTAAGGGATTATCCTGACAGAGGTTGGTGCGAATTGGGGTATTGCATAGGGCAGGATTATTGGGACAAAGGATATATGACCGAAGCGGTCGGAGCAGTGACCGAATACATTTTCATAAATTTTGGATACAAATTTATCCAAGCACGTCACGAAACCGAAAACGAAGCATCGGGACGCGTATTGGAGAAATCTAATTTTGTTGAAACAGAAAAATGTGTGATGCTCAATCCAAAGTCCGGATTACCTGCCGAATACAGAATTATGCGCAGATACTGTCCGAATCATTTCAGGCGTATGAGTTGGAACTGAGTCATATTGTCGGTACGGTCTTCCACATTCTCGTGAACCAGCGTAAGGCCGAACATTTCTCCTGCATTTTTACGGCATACTACGGCGGTGTTTTCGGGTATCAGACCCTTGCTCAATTGTTCGGCGGCTAATGCGGTATCTTCGCATTCGATACGATCTGCCTTCGGATAGAGGGCTTTCAGATGATCTTTTGTTTGCAAGAGGGCCTGTATATGGGAGCATATGTGAATTATTTCCGTATCGGTATTCTTGACGAAAATACAATGGTGGATGGGAACCCAATGTTCGGAGGTTACTTCATAATCGACATTTTTCAGAGATTCTTCGGTTTCTTCGACGGGACCCGCGGTAATGTTGGCTACTGCAACTACTCCGTATTCGCATTTTCCGTTCATGAGCCCGGAGACGACACCTGCAGAATCCACGAGCGGTACGAACACGGTGTTTTTCCAACCCATTGCATCTGAAAATTCTATAGATGCCTGTTCGGAATTCGATCCGGGTATGCCCATATAGCCGATGGTAACCATTGTATCACGGAGTGCCATGAACAAAATATAGAAAAATCTACCGAGTGTTCGCAACAATTATCAAACGTTTTTGCATAGTGCGACATATGACTGACGAAAGTTACGGAAAATGCAAAACATGCAGATTCTGTTTTCATTCCGGCATAGATTGGCTGTGTATGCCGTCTAGGGATGCCGTAGAACCGGAACACGGTTGTTTCCGTTACCGTCCCGGTTGTTGCGAGAACTGTTCTTCGTTCGAAAAAGGCTTTTGTTCAAGAAAAGAGACAGATGTATTTTCACTGGACGTATGCAATGATTACGATCCCCATTCAAACATTTGAAGCATTTCTTGATTTGCGATTCGAGATTATGTTTTTGATGCTGGATTTGGCCGTGGCATCGCCGGTAAGCACTCTTTTGGCAGATTCGGGAATTCCGTAATAGACAATGTTGTCGCACAGCGACGTATTGCCTTTCATAGAGGGCCTGACAGACGAATATGCGCCCTGGAGAGAGGACATTGTTTGGTTGATCAGTTCCGCGATTTCGTATGTTTTTTCGTTTTTTAGTTTCTCGGAATTTACAAAACCTTTCTCGGGGAGGAAGGGATTGTATGTTCCGTCCATGAAATCATCATCCAAATCATCGATTGCATCCATTATGTATACGGCAGTTGTAAGTTCGCGGAATACCGAATTCAGATTTTCGGAGGCATAATTGCCGGCAATGTCTTCGAGAGCTCCGGTCAGTCCGTTTCCGAATACAAGGCCCATATGTCTTGCGTCTTTGCAACCGT
>CAKQHC010000105.1 GCA_934234005.1 uncultured Methanomassiliicoccales archaeon
AACAGAGGCGAGTCCGAACATTCTATAGCATCCCATCTTGCCGATCCTTTGAAAATATCCTTGTACTTGGACAGGAAAGTCTGCCTTGTAACATACTGTTCCGTCAGTTTGGCGATTTCCTCGTCTGAAGGCCATATGTCTCTGAGGAAAATTTCCTTTCCGTCGACGGTGGCCAAAGGTTCCTTGTCCATATCTATGTCCACACGGCCTGCGATTGCATAAGCTACAACCAAAGGCGGAGACGCAAGATAGTTGGCTTTGACGAGCGGATGAATCCTTCCTTCGAAATTCCTGTTGGAGGACGCGATTGCGGCAACAACCAAATCGTTAGCTTTGATTGAATTGCTGACTTCGTCCGAAAGAGGTCCGGAATTTCCGATACACGTCATACATCCGTATCCGCATACCTGGAAACCGAGTTTCTCGAGATACACCAATAATCCCGAGTTCTTGAGATACTCCGTAACCACGCGCGATCCGGGAGCGAGAGAAGTTTTGACGTAATCCTTCGGTTTGAGTCCCAAATCTGCCGCTTTCTTGGCTACCAATCCTGCCGCAATCATAACGGACGGGTTGGCGGTATTCGTACAGGATGTAATCGAAGCTATTACCAACGAACCGTCCCCCAGCATACCTGCCACGGGTTTTCTCTGCTTCTCGACTCCCAATGCCTTCAAAGACTCGAAGAACTTCTCTTTCATCTGAGTAAGGGGAATGTTGTCCTGCGGCCTCTTATGTCCCGCGAGACACGGCTGAACCTCCGAAAGATCCAATTCCAAAGTATCGGTATATTCCGGCTCGCCGTCATACCAGAGAGTCTGCTCTTTGGCATATTTTTCGACGGCATCAATATGCTTCTCGTCTCTTCCCGTCAGTCTGAGATAATCTATGGTTTTCTGATCTATCGGACAGTATCCCATAGTCGCACCGTATTCCGGACCCATATTGGCTATCGTAGCCCTGTCGGCAAGGCACAAATTCTGATATCCGGGACCGAAAAATTCCACGAATTTTCCGACTACGCCTTTCTTTCTCAGCATGCTCACAACGGTGAGTACAAGATCGGTAGCATTTACTCCGGGGCGGAGTTCGCCCGTAAAACGGAATCCGATAACATCGGGGAGTTTCATATAGCTGGGCTGACCGACCATAACCGCTTCCGCCTCGATTCCGCCCACTCCCCATCCGACGACACCCAGTCCGTCGATCTGCGTGGTATGCGAATCGGTACCGAAACACGAATCGGGGTACGCTATCAGCTTTCCGTCCTTTTCTTTGACATGAACAAGCGGCGAAAGATATTCGAGATTTACCTGATGGCAGATACCGTTTCCCGGAGGGACGACACGGAAATTCCTCACCGATTTCTGGGCCCATTTGAACAAAGCGTAACGTTCCTTGTTCCTTTGGAAATCCAACTGTTCGTTAAGCTCCTGGGCATCGTCCCTTCCGGCATAGTCCGTATTGACGGAGTGGTCTATCACCAAATCCACGGGTACGAGGGGATTGATGAGTTCGGGATCCTTTCCGACGGCTGAAACTGCCTCTCTCATGGATGCTATGTCTGTAACCGCGGCACCTCCGGTCAGATCCTGAAGAAGAATCCTTGCCGGTATCCACGGAATATCGCGGTCCGTGTTCTCTTTTGCGTTCCATGACGCAGCAGTAAGAACATCCTCGTCGGTAACGAGTTTTCCGTCTCTCTGCCTGAGCATTGATTCGACGATTACCTTGATGGAGTACGGCATCTTCGAAAGATCCTTGATTATGCCTTTGGATTCAAGTTCCCTGAGGCTGTATACGGTGACGTCTCCCTCTGCTGTCGAGAGGGTTTTCGTGCATTCGCCGATATCGGACATCTTTATCACTGACACTCCGTATCGGGCCATCCTATAAGAACGGTACGAAAACAACGGGTTGTCAGCGGAAACCGAACGCCTTGTAATCCTCTTTGCTGAATCTGTGATATATAAGCTGACCGCACTCGTCGTGCAGACAATAGACAAACGGATCTAAATCGTCGGCAAAAGTTACTTTCGCATCAAACTCCCCGTTATCCGTATCGGTCCATTCGGATCCGGGAAACAAATCATTTATCTCGCTTTTGACAACCGCAAGACTCTTACGGTCACGAACAGCGGAAATCATATATTCCAATGTTTTCGGAATCGGCATTTTCGAGATTTTTTTACATCCGTATTCGGGAACCGTTATACGGAGACGCCCCGATGCAACATCAAACTCCACGTCTCCCAGCGAATCTCCCGCGGTATCAAAAAACTCCTTTCTGATTGATTCGACATCACCCTCGTACGGGTAGTACATCGTACAACTGCCGTCGGAAGACCCGAGTTTCGCCTGCATCTCCAAAACGGTCGAAACAATCTGAGCGTACAGGGATTTTCCATCCATATATCCTACCTATTTAGTATGATATATAAACGGTTATCTGTTCTGTTCTTTGAGGCGCTCCAGCCATTTCAGCATGGAACGCTCCATACCGTTGTCGGAAAGTTTGTAGAAACGGCGGTTTACAAGATTGTCCGGAAGATACTGCTGTTCCACATAATGGCCGGGGTATGAGTGGGGATACTTGTAACCTACTCCCCTTCCGAGTTTGGAGGCATCCTTGTAATGTGCGTCCTTCAGATACGGAGGAATTCCGTCGATCGGTTCGGTTTTAACGCATTCCATGGCCGAAGTTATGGCATCTACGGCCGAACTGCTCTTCGGTGCGCATGCCACATATGCGGCTGCCTGCGATAAGATAATCTGGGCTTCCGGCATGCCGATACGTTCAGCGGCCTGATATGCCGCCATTGCAACCAGCAGAGCCTGCGGATCCGCGTTGGAAACGTCTTCGGAAGCGCATATGACAATTCTGCGCGCTATGAATTCTATATCTTCTCCGGCATACAGCATACGGGCCAGATAATAAACGGCGGCATCCGGATCGGATCCGCGCATACTTTTTATGAATGCGGAAACGGTATCATAGTGATTGTCCCCGTCCTTATCATAGCCCAATACGCGCTTTTGAATGCATGACGAAGCTACGTCCGAAGTAATGTGCACAAATCCTTCGTCGTCTGCCGGAGTGGTCAGTGCACCCAATTCCAATGCGTTCAGAGCCGTACGCGCATCTCCGTTAGCAGTTTCGGCCAAGAAAACTAACGCATCGTCATCCGCACGGAGTTTCATGTTTCCCAATCCGCGTTCTTTGTCGGAGATTGCGCGTTTCATTATCTGAATTATACTCTCAACAGTCAGCGGTTTCAGTTCAAAAACACGCGAACGCGAAATCAATGCGCGGTTGACTTCGAAAAAAGGATTCTCCGTTGTGGCTCCGACGAGTATTACAGTACCGTCTTCGACGTACGGAAGAAGATAATCCTGCTGTGCCTTGTTGAATCTGTGAATTTCATCGATGAACAGTATTGTTCTGCGTGAATTAAGTCCGAGTTCGGTTTTGGCAGCCGCTATAACGTCTTCCATGTCCTTTTTACCGGCATTGGTGGCATTTACCTGTTTAAAAAGAGAATGTGTGGAGTTGGCTATGACTTTGGCCAATGTTGTTTTTCCTGTTCCCGGCGGTCCGTAGAATATAACGGAACTCAAACGGTCGGCACGGATTGCACGGGAAAGAAGTTTGTCATCTCCCAATATGTGATCCTGTCCGACAACTTCGTCAAGAGTCCTCGGTCTCATGCGGCTGGCCAAAGGAGCCTGCTTTGCCAAAACATCCCTGCGGTTATATTCCAGTAAGTCCACGCCTACGGTTATTCCTTTCAACAATATGAATGATTGCGGAAATGCTATCATTAGGACGGTTGTTTCGGCATATATGATTACAAAAATAGTGTCCCGCTGCGGAAACTGCGGATACGAGAACAGATTCCCGATGGATTCGGACGACTCCGATGCCGTATCGCGTTCGGAAATAGAATCGGGCAGATACGACGGCGAGGGATTATCCAAATTGTGCGAGGATGTGTTCGGAGCCGAAGAAACAATAGATGAAATCCGCGGACTTCTTTCCGAAGGATGGATTCTCAGAGATATATCGCAGGTATGCATGATCTGTCCGTCATGTGCCCATTTCGGAACCCGCATATGGTATTCGGCGGAACTGCGTTCGGAAAATAAAAGAACATTCAGAAACAATGACGTCATATGCGAATGCGGCACCGTTATGGAACGCTTCGATCCCATAGCCGAGAACAAACGTACTGCCGCATACAGATGTGTGAAATGCGGTGCAGACAATCTTCTGGACCGCAAATTCAAATTGAAGGATTTTGACTGAGATTAATATTCTATTCCGACACGCGCTCCTATGCCCTTGTCAAACGGATGTTTGATCAAACGCATCTCTGTAACCAAATCGGCATAATCTATTATTTCCTGGGGAACACGGCGTCCCGTCAGAACCACTTCCGTGTGGGGCGTCCTTTCCTTCAGTATATTCACCACTTCATCCGGTTTTGTCAATCCGTAACGCAACGCATTGTTGATTTCGTCAAGAATTACCAAATCATATTTTCCCGAGGTTAAAACCTCACGTGATTTATCCAACGCTTTCGCAACGGATTCCACATCTTCTGCCGTCGGTTCCGGACCGCAGAAATGTTTGGGGCCCATAGGCAATATAGTGAAATCGGACAATTGTTTTGCGGCAATCTGCTCTCCGTATCCTGCATCGGGCTTCATAAATTGAATCATGATTACATTCAATCCGCGCCCTGACGCGCGCATGGCCAAACCCAATGCAGCCGTTGTCTTGCCCTTGCCGTCGCCCGTGTATACCTGAACCAAACCCAAAGCATTCCTGATACCGTCCAATGTATCTACCCGTAATCGAATCGCATACATCGGATAAAAAGAATTACGGATTCGATTGCCGACACTC
>CAKQHC010000106.1 GCA_934234005.1 uncultured Methanomassiliicoccales archaeon
TGCATATCCTTGCCAGCGGCAGCGACGGCAACTGTGTTGTCGTCGACACAGGCAGGGATGCGGTTATGATCGATGCGGGAGTCAGTTACAAACGCATACAGGAGTTTGCGTCTACCGCAGGATGCGATTTGGACCGCGTGAGGGCAATATTGGTGACGCACGAGCACTCCGACCATATCAAAGGAGTGCCGGTCACCTCCCGCAAACTCGATGTTCCCGTATTCTGTACCAAAGGTACGAGTACGGGATTCAAAGATTCCGACAAAGTCCGGGCTAATATCTACGGTCTGAAAGATGTTTTCGACGTCGGTCCGTTTCATGTTATTCCGCTGCCTACATTTCACGATGCAGCAGAACCGAATGCGTTTTATCTGGAAACATGCGGACGGAAGGTGGCCGTCGTGACGGACACCGGCCACTGTTCCTTCCAGATCGAACAGGCATTGGCCAATGCGGACATCGCTGTTTTCGAAGCCAATTACGATCTTACGATGCTGAGAGAAGGTCCGTACCCTTACCCTCTCAAGAAGAGAATAGAAGGCCCCAACGGGCATATGGACAACGCAGAATCGGGGAATCTTCTCAAACGCACAATGTGGGACGGCAGACAGATATTCCTGGCTCATCTCAGCAAGACCAACAACACTCCGGACACCGCAAGGGACACGGTGGCTTCGAGAATGGGCATAAGCCGCCTTCGTGTCCAATGCATGGAATGGCCCGGCGATGTGAGAACGCTTACCACGAAGGTTTGATTATAACCGCTTTTCCGTCGTTGGCCAGGAGTTCCGCCAGCGACAGAGGGAGCATGACGACATCCTCTTTTATCAGATTATACGTACGTTCGGGGCCCGCAAATTCCGGAAGGTCTTCCGTTACGCGTATCGGAACCGGCTTCATAGAATCCGGGATTTCTTCTTTTTCGCCGATTTCCTGTTTCAGCGGATCGGGTTCCGACACGGGAAAAGCATCCGCAAACTCTTCCGGATCAGGTATGGGTTCGTCGAACGGTTCGTCGATTTCATCCATTATCGGAGGAATCTCCTCGCGCACCGGTGCGGGAGGAGGTTCCGGTTCTTTTTTAACAGGAGGTTTGGAGAAATCCGCATCAAGCGTGGTATCCTTGGTCTTCCGTCCTCTCATGCGGTTTACCAAGGAGAACAACTCTCTCGTCCGTTCGGATATCTGGCGGTAGTATTCTTCCTCTTCTTCGGCAAGGATGTCTGCCGGGGCATCGCCCCCGGCGGCAGCCCTTATGGCCATAGCGCAGATTTTCTTTGCTCTGGTGTTAACCACTTTTTTCCAGTGGTTTTCCGCATTTTTGAAATTCTGATTGGCTCCGTCGCATATAATCGATTCGGGATCCTCTGCCAGAAGTCTTTCGTAGTTCTTGCGGAGGGTTGTTAAAAGCGTGGCTACGGCTTTGAATAAATCCCTTCTCACAGGAGTAAGAGAATTGGAACTGAGCTCCTGTCTGTACAGTTGCGACAGGTCGTCGAATGTCATGGGCTCGTGTGTGCCGGCCATCTTGTCCGCCCATTGGAATCAGAGCCTTAATGGTTTCTCTGCACCCCGTCGCATGCGGAAACCGATTGTTTGAATACGGTCTTTTTCGAACGAAGGTAAAATGCGATATCCAGAAACATACACACAACCATTCCGAACCCAAACATCAATATGACAAAGTCCATGGAAGTTTCGAACACTCCCGCCAAGAAGAGCCCATACACTATTCCGTAATAGACTATGTTTACAATCGCAGATTCCAGCAGCAGGTAATCGGTTCTTCCCACCGATATCAATACTCCCTGGAATACGGCAGATATTGCATATGCCACATAAAACGGGACCAATTTATATAGTATGGATAAAACTTCGTCTGTATTCTCCATGCGTATTATGCTGCCGAACATTACTCCCCATAAAGGAATGCTGACAATCCACACAATAACCACAATGGTTGTTAGCAGCAGATAGTTCCAAATTCTTGCGTATCCGTTGCGGTACTCTCTTTTCACCATTTCTCCGATAGCGAAAATAGGTATCAGTAGCCAGCCCCATATGAAATTGTTGGCCAACCAATAATTTCCAACACTGGATACAGCGTTAACCATCCTAATTACAATCAACATATAGACAATGTTGGCCAAGAATACCTGTCCGCCGGAGAACATTCCTGTGCGAACCCATTCACGTAGTACTTCGATACTGAAACCATCCCATTTTGCAATGAGATTTTCTTTATAGAGCAGGTATAATGAGATTGTTGACATAATCGCATTGACACATATGTTTGTGTATGCCACACCTATGATTCCGTACTGAGGTATGAGACATACATTTCCGATACACATCATAGATACTTTAGCTATAAGTAGGGCTGTGATATGCGTGTATCTTCCCTTTACGACAAATACGATATACATAAATGAATTGACAAATCCCAAGACGAATCCGATTGTTTCCAATTTAAGATATGTTACAGATTCGGAGGGGGCATCCATGTACGATGCCAGAGAGTTTGCATAAAAATATATCATAACCGAAACCGACACATAAATTATCAAACCCAGGAAGAAAGTCTGAGCAATTCTGGAACGCAGGTCGTTTTCGTTTTTGGATTTATTAAATACGAAATAAAGCGGAACTGTCAGAAAAGCGAGTATTGTTTCGTTAAACAGGTCAAACCATTCAATTTGCCCGGCTATGTTTAGAATTTCGGAACCCATTCCCGATACGATGCGGTCGACGGCCAGTTGGTTGACGCTCGGTACGAATAGAAACAGCATTAGTGACAGCAGGAGAAGATATTCTCTCCTGCGAAGACGGTTGTCCGTAACCTGTTTTTCTATGTTCGGAATCAGGGAATTTATTCTGTCATCCATTTATATCAGGCCGTTCCCAAAATGTTCGACATCGTTTTCCGAAAGTTTACCCATCTTATAGGTAAGTTTATCGATTGGTATCAGCACCACATCGTAATCTATGAACGTGTGGTGGAACAGTCCCGCTTCTTCCAGATCTTGTATCTCGTAACGTTTTCTGAAATCAGAATGTTGTGACGTGCATTTGTAACATTTGTATGCGCGATCTTTTCTGGATATTATCAGAACCGGGCGGTCTTTACTGTTGACGCCGTCGCAGAACGGCAGAGAATCCGCCATCCAGATTTCGCCTTTCTTCGGCGACTGGCGATTGTGTCCGTGATGAAATGCAGTATATGTTTTCATCAGAAATCGACCTTTTTGGGATAGATCCTGAGTTTGCATTCTTTGCAGATTCTTCCGGAAGAACAGAGTCCGAAGAGCCCGTAAACAATGATGGATCCAGCGAGTATGCCTGTTTGGGTGATTCATCTTTTGACGAGTTCAAGCATAATCGTGATTTACCAAATACACCGTGTGTATACTCCCGACGGCAACTGAACTGATTGTGACGCTTCATTATATAAACCCCATTTTATCAAACAGTTTTTGAATCTATGTCCATACCATGTTCCCCACTCAATAGTTCCATATTTGATTCTAAGTTCTAAATCCAATTCTTGGAGGGATATGTTTCCGTGGTACTCGTTGATTATGCCTATTATGGCGTTTTTCATATCATCTTCAGAAATCCGTTTTCTCTTGGGCGTTGTTGTTACGGTCTTCTTTTTTTGTGATTGTTTTACGTAACTGTCGAATCTGTTTGTGGCTTTATTTATCGAAGAGATAGTCTTCTTCAGACGAAGGAATTGATTGTCCTCGATTTTTTCATCTTTGGAGTATTCTTCACAGAACTTATGAATGAAGTAATTTCTATCCTTCCGGATTTGTTCCAACGAATCAGATTCTTTTGTATTCAGAATTATCTCTTTTTCGAATTCGAACAATATTTTGATTTGCCCTCCGAATGATTTTGCTTTGAATTCTTTCTCATCGAGGCTCATAAATTGTTTTTCTATTCCATCAATTTGAGATTTTTTAAAACGTCCTTCTTCTACTAGATATTTGACGATACAGTTTATCAGATTCTGAAGACGGCGATTCATGTACCCTATCCCCTGATCCATATCCTGAATTGTGAGATTGATAGGTACGTTGTTCTTCTTCCCACTATAGAACGTAGTATTGTACCAATCGCAGTTTTTTGTCATGTTACGTAAATGTATCTGATGATATATAGTTATAAATATGAATGATTCAATTAATTAGTTGAAATTATGACATTTCACGTACACATATGTAATGTTGGACAATTTTCCGGGCCAATCTACAAGGTATTTGAATCTAGCATTCCAATCAATCGTATGTATCTTCTTAACAGCAGAATAACTGGTGGGGATTTTGATTACTGCAGCATAGAGAAAGAATTGATTGATCATATGGTTGGCATCAATTTCAAAGATATTCGTACCGTTGTCATCGATCCATTCGATTATCATGATGTGTATAATGCAGTAATCAAGATAGCTGGCGAAGAAACAAAATCCAACAATAATGTGAAGTTTCATATCAATTTCACATTAGGTACCAATATCATGGCTGGAGCGGTTTGTAGTGCTGCATATTCTATCAGAGCAGATCTTTATTATATTAAAGCTGCCAAATATGATTCCGACAATCAAGATGAACTAATTCGGATAAGCATAGCCAATTATCAGGAGGTTAATGAATTGAAACGTCAGAAAAGAACGGCAGAGATTTTATTAAATATTGCAGGAGGAACGTGTCACAATAGGGAACTTATATCAAAATTATCACTCAAACCAAATGCACTTTCTCATCACACGGGCATTCTGCGGGAGATGGGATTAATTGAGAATAAAGGTAGCTCTAGAAATATAGAATGGGTGATTACAGA
>CAKQHC010000107.1 GCA_934234005.1 uncultured Methanomassiliicoccales archaeon
GGGAAGATTTATGCTTCACAAATCGGAACCCTCGTCCTGGACGACGACGAGTGCATCGCAAAGGTCATCTCTCCCAACCCGCCGAACATCCTTTCGGAGGGGGACATAGTATACGCGGTCGTGGCGGACATCAGGAACACCATGGCTACCGCAGACGTAGTGGGCAAAGAAGGAAACTCCCGTACTCTCGGCGGAGACACATACGCCACGATACATGTTTCCAAGATATCTCAGGGATACACCGACGATGTCGGCAAGGAACTCAGAAAGGGAGATTACATCAGGGCACGCGTAACTGCTACAAAACCCGCACTCCAGCTTACAACCAAAGACGACAGACTGGGCGTTATCAGATCTCTCTGTTCGAGGTGCAAAACCGAAATGGTGCGTGGCAAAAACGGCGGACTTTACTGTACCGAGTGCAAATACGGGACACCCAGAAAACTCGCCAACGACTACGGCGACGTCAACGTAAAGATCTGATAACCTTGAAGCTTATCGCTCTTATTTCCGGCGGAATCGATTCTCCCGTAGCTTCTTACCTCATGAGCGAGAAAGGCGCGGATGTTGTTCTCCTTCACATGGACAACCGCCCTTATGCGGATGACCGCGGATTCGAGAATGTAAAACTCATAGCACAGCAGCTGAGGGACTATACGGGAAAAGAGTTCCCTCTGTACAGTGCGCCGCACGGTGCCTCGCAGGCCGCAATACACGAGAAATGTGATTGGAGTTACCAATGTGTTATGTGTAAACGCGTAATGCAGCGCACAGCAAGAGATTTCGGCAGAAGTATCGGATGTGAAGGGATTATAATGGGAGATTCGCTCGGACAGGTCGCTTCGCAAACCCTCAAGAACATTAAATCCGAAAATTACGGCCTCAACTTCCCCGTAGTCAGACCGCTGATAGGATTGGACAAACTGGAAATAATAGACATTGCCAAGAAAATCGGAACATTCGAACTGTCGATCCGTCCCGCGAAAGGATGTACCATAGCTCCGTCCAAACCTGTAACGGAAGCCAATATCGTTAAAATCCAAACGATGGAGTCGGAAAAGGTCAGTGCGGACAGCTTGGCTGAAACAGCTGCTGCCGCAGTAATCAGAGTGTCCTGATTATCAATACCTTCTCACATAAAATGCAGGGCACGAATTGATTTCGTCCTCGTCATAAATCATGTCTATGCTCACGCGATCGATATACATAGCCTGTACGCGGGAAATATACAACGTGTGCTCACCGATCGGAATTTTCAAATCAGACTCTTTAGGAGGTTTGACGCTTATCGGAACGAGTGCAGGCCCCATGCAAGCCGTACAAACACGATAATCACAACCTTTCGACTCGATGAGATCCTTCACTTCCTGGTCGACTGCTATATCCATGATGACCCGAAATATGAATCGGTTATTAACCCTACGTCATCAACATTCGGAAAATATCAAATTTGAAAGTATGACATTAGTCTCTGCTTCTGTGCATAAATTCCCAATGTCCAGATTTTCCGTGACCGACATAACGTATTGTATCCTCATCGTTGATAATACGCTGTAATGTTCTTACACTTATCCCCAGTTGTTCCGCAATCCTTACACGCGTGACCTTATTATCAGATTCCATAATCATAATAATTTTATCTTTAATTTGTTGAGTGCCAGATTGAGTGTCAAAATCTGAACAATGTCTGAAGAACCGTACTCTGAAAAAATATCTGTCACACATAAAGTCTACTTTAACATTAGATTTGTCACACATATCCTGAATGCGTTTCAAACCCGTGGCAAAACCCTCCATATCTTTTGAGTAATACAAAGTTCTTGTAATCAATGGATTACGACGTACGGACGCCATATTTCCTTTGGTAAACATTTCTGGCGTTACGCCCTCTGGAAAAGTACCATAACTTATTACATCCAAATAGCTGCGATAGACATCCACTTCCACACTTGGTCCTGATTCGATAACCCTGTATGCAAATGCGTTAATCAGAGCTTCCCTCAATGCCTTTACCGGCATTTCTATCCGATTGCCAGCCATACAATCTTAAAATCTAGCTTTTTCCGCAAAGAACGCAGCTACATCACATACAGGATCGGACGAACGCTCCGCATCATATCCTTTAAGTCCCGCCACTCTGCGGTCCAAGACAACGGCTACTCCGATATCCGTCTCCGATCTGATCAAACGTCCGACAGCCTGCCTCATCCGCCTGACGGCTGGTATCAGTGAAACAAACGAATAACCGTCTCCGAAACGTATATCGTAATAACGTTGCAATGCCTTTGTTTTGGCCGTCGGTCTGGCAAACGGTACGCCGAGAATAAGTGCCATCTCCAGAGCTTTGTCGGGAAAATCGAGACCTTCGCTTATCCTTCCGCCTGTAACGCAGAATAAAACACTGCCTTCGGAAACTGAAAAATCCTCAAAAGTTTCCATCAGTTCGTCCTGAGGCATCGAACGTTTTTCGAAAAAGACTTCTCTCCCCAACTTACGGTGCAAACCGTCCGCCGTCATGCGGTCCATAACTTGAAACGACGGAAAAAATATTGCCGTATTTACACGGACTGCGTTGACTGTATCGACAATCAGTTGCATCAGAATCCCGTAATTTGGTTCCTTAAAACGTTCTTCGTAACGCATCGTCACCGAATCGCAATACAGCGACAGCAAATTACTCTTGTCAAAACACGACGGCATCCTCAGTTTTACGGCATTCTCCACGCCCAATTCCTCTATGTAGGAATCCAACGGATCCAAGGTGCCCGACATATGTACGGAGGAATAACATTCGTTGAGAGATTCGGCCGCCGGCCTGGGGTCCAAACAATATGCCTGAAACCTGGGATTCTTTCCCTGAACTATTAAATGAACATGATAGCCGTCATCGGATTCCGACCATTTTCTTACAAATCCCGCCATCGATCCGATGTACGAACGCGGAAGCTTTCTATTCTGTTTCTTGTGTTCTTCAATCGATTCTCCCATATCTTCCATAGCGTCAAGCATCTTTCCGATATCCACCGAATTCCTTCCGAGAATGCCCATCAGCCCTTCTTCCAGGAATCCGGGCGGAAGCATTCCGTCCTCGTCGATAAGATACTCCGTCAGTGCCGAATTCAGGAGATTTTCCATGGCATCCGCAAAATCACATACCGTCATGCCGTCGTACAATTCCGGGTTACCGTATTTCTCCGATTCCTCCTTGACATGCAACAAAGCCGTGCGGGTGCATTCGTAAGTCTGTGTATTACGCAGATAATCCGGAAGATTATGGGCTTCGTCGACCACTATAATCATATCCGCGGGCTGAACCCCCAACCAATTGCGGAAATGTCTGAACACGGGCCCGATAAAAATGAACGGATACGGAACCACAACAATGTCCGCATACGGAAGAATGAATTTTGTTAGTTCATACGGGCAAAGGCCTGCACTTTCTGCAACAGCAGCAAAAGATTCGGCATCGTGATTCTCGTGTTTCACACGCCCTATCCATTGATCCAAATTTACGGAATCCAGATTGTTATAATACGGACAGTGGCATCTTCCGCCTTCCATCTTCTTATATTCCGCACAAAGTTTGGAAATCTCTTCGGGCGTTCCGGAAGACAATTCCGGGTCGCTCCTCATCATCGGACAGGACGATACGGAACGTCCCTGTACCGCAACACAGAGTACATCCGTCCTGAGATTTGAGGCTTCTTTAACAACCTGCCTCTGCTGTGACTTGGTACGCGTAAGATAGATTACTTTCTTTCCGCGTTCCGATGCAAACGGGACAACCCCGCACAGAGAAGAGATTGTTTTACCCGAACCGGTTCCCGCTTCTATTACGGGCCGGTCCCCCGAACGGAGGCAACGGTCTATGAAACCGATGAGTTCCCTCTGTCCGGGGCGGTAACCGTACGGAAAAATATCCATAATCAGTTTGCCGAAGGTCTTATCCAGGCATCTTCAGGAATATCGTTGTAAGGATTGTCTTCGACATCCTCCTCGACAACGGCTTTCTGTTTCACTGCCATCGCACCGATCTTTTCTCTTCTGAAGAGCCAATAGTGTATTCTCCACTCCCTTCCGTCATACAGGGTTGTCTCTTCTCTTTCCGTAGTGAGAATACCTGCATCCTCCAGCATGTAGAATGCATCACGGTCCTCGGGTTCGAGAACATTATCGATGATTCTGTCCGAATATCCGAAGAAGTTCAGTACATGGCGGGCAAGATCGTATGCCTGCTCCTCTACCATCCCGCGTGACGTATCGATACTATTTTTGATGGCTTGGGTAAGATCGTCGACGGTGACTATGGCCACGGAATCACTCCTTGATTTCAACGGAACGGATATCTTCTGTTCCGACGGCTTTGGCAATCTTGGAAATAATCTCGTCAGACACTTTCTGATCGACGGTGAGGAACATCAGAGCCTTGTTGCAGTCTCTTCCGACAGACATCTGTCCGATGTTGATTCCGGCTTCTCCGAGTGCATTGCCGACCGTACCGATTACTCCGGGAGCATCCATGTATCCGACATAGACCATCTCTCCTTTGAGAGGTATGTCAAACGAGAATGCATCGACTCCGACGAGCCTGGGCTGTCCGCCGATAACCGTACCGCGTATGGATCTTGTCTTTCCGCCTGCGGTGAAACGGATTTCGATAACGTTGGCGTAATCTACCGCATCGGCGGACGAAGAATCGGAAACATCGATTCCTTTGGACTTACATAC
>CAKQHC010000108.1 GCA_934234005.1 uncultured Methanomassiliicoccales archaeon
GTTAAGAGTCATTGTCTTCGCATAAATTTGGGAATAGCCAGTAGAATCAAAATCAGAAACTCCCCAAGATACGTTTCCTTTGCTGTCGTGGCATACTTTATCCAAACCGCCTCTTCCGCCCATGAATATGTCGCCGAGGATTCTTCCTCCGGAAATACATATTTTCACATAATCGAGAGGATCGTCGGCAGTACCGACAGTACCTCTGTATCCTCCCCCGTACACATATCCGACGATTCCGCCATCGATGGTAAGGTCAATCGAACTGCCGTCGCCGTACATCGATACAAAGGTTGCTTTGTAGAAGGTATCGTATCCTGCTCCGAAAACAGATGCCACTTTGGCATCGTCATGGATTGAAATGTCTGTGGCTTTTACACATTTCTTGTTTTCATAGTAATTCAGACCTTCTCCGGACGGTACCGAATTTGAAATACCGTCGGTAATCGAACCGCAAGCAGCATGCTTTACAACCGCTTTCCCGGAAACATCCAGATGAGCCGTTCCGCCCACGGCTGAATTTCCGGATCTTCCCGCGGCCTGAACATCCCATACTGCAGTAGTCCCTGAAATGTATACATATGTGTCTTTGGCAATTGTTCCGTTTGTGGATGCTCCCGTAAGAATTGTTGATTCCTCGGAAACAACATGTTTCGCAGATATGCCGTTGAAATTACCCATGTATGTACCGAGATTCTTCTCTTCGTAGGTATCTCCGGGCATATTCATATTTGTGGCATATACAAATGCATACCCCTCTATCGATCCGGAAGATCCGGAACAGCCTCCTGTCAGACTGTCAAGAATGGATGCCCCTCTGACGCTTATGTATGTCGATCCGTGAACCGTACCTCCGAGATTTCCTCCGGTCACATTACTGTAAAAACCCGAATGGATTATTATCATCGATGCTACGCTGTCCACTTCTCCGCCGAACGACGAATGTTTGATATTGTTGAAGATTTGATTGTATCCTCCATTGTATCCTCCGAAGATTTGCATATGCTGTTTAACGCCGGTCACTCCCGCATCGGTTATGCCGAGTCCCAATATCAGGACGTGCCCGCATGCAAACAATCCTCCTCTCGGATCGCCGCCGTGGTTGGATCCGGAAAGCTGCCCTCTTAGTACAGCATTCTGTATGACCAAATCTCCCGTGAGAAAAACATAGTTGCTGCCTAAATTGTATTCTTTACTGGCACCGTCTTTTATCAACGGATCGATAGTACAGTTTCCGGTACCGATATAATCTTTAAATGAACTGACAATGTTTGTAAACATCGTGGATACGGTTTCGGATTCGGATACCGTCACAGATCCGTTCACACCGATTAACGAATTACCGACGGCATCATTGGGTTTGCCGTCTATTGTGTATCTGTGAACATCTTCTGCATCGGTGTAATTAAGATAGTCCCAAGCAGCATAGACGTGAATTTTTCCGCCGTATGTTGCATTCTCCTGAACTGTCTTGGGGATTACTTCCCCCGGATAGTACGTAATATCCGATACACCTGTCAGACTTCCGTTTTCATATACGGCAGCCTTCCATCCAGTGAAAACAAGCGTACGGCCGGCCTCGTAATATGAACTGCCGATCTTTACGGCACCGCTGCTGTATTTCACAATGTCGTACCAATTCTGATCAATATTTCCGGGACCGGTACTCCAGAGTTGCGGATTGTATTCGGTTGACCATACATTGCCGTAATACTTCATCTCCTGAGTATGTTCATGACCGTCAACGGATGCATTATCCTTGTTGTATTCTATGTATGATGTTATGTAGCTGTCGCCGTCCAAACCTGTAATGTAATTTCCGTTACCGAGATCGGGTTTCTGATAATATGAATGATAAATCACCACAGTGCTGTTTTCTGTACTGTCTCCTCCCGAAATATTAAATGCCAGGGGGACCAACGTAACCGCCATCAGTAAAACGACAGTCATCACGGCCAAAGATTTCCTTGACGAACTGAGTCCCGGTTTATGCCCATCCATTATATTCTCTCACAGAAACCTCGATTCAACGAAGTTTCGAGAGCCTTCTCATTAATAGTATATAATTGATTGCAAAAGACAATCACACATCTTGGTTATGTAAATTCCATCTCTTCAACGATGGGAAGATTTTCCTGCAGTGATCGGCCATTTGTTCTTTTGTCATTCCTGCCTGTTCTCCGAACTGCGAACAGATTTTGATGAATTCTTCCATCGTCACATCTTTGACAAAACCGCCGTTATCATAACAATACTTGCAGTAATCTTCATTGAGGCTTCCGTCTGCATTGGCCCCCAATACGGAATCTTCTGGCATCGGCATCGCACAACTCTGACAAAATCTGGTACAGACCATACCAAACAGAGCACAAAATTACAATTTAGTTGTTTTCAAAAATAAAATGATAAAACAGTTTGAAAAGATGTCCCCCTTACGGGGGAAAATTGTTTATCCGCCTCCGGACGGCATGAATTCGGAGATGTCGACTTCGGAAGTCTCCTTCCTAATGTCTTCAACCGATTGCATACCGCCTTTGTACGACGATTCGCGCTCCTTGTAGGAAACCTCGATGTATTCCGACGGATCGGCTGGAACGAGGTTTGACGCCTCGTAGTAAAGATCGGTGAAGTCCAGTCTTACCCAGACCTTTCCGTCCTTTTCGCGGATGTCGGTTACCTTACCCACAGTTGACGTGGGCAGGTACTTCAACAGATCTCCTACCTGCAAGGAAATCATCCTTTGATGACTGCGCTGCGCTCTCCGGCGGGAACGAACTCCCTGAGAGCTCCACGTCCGATCTCCTTGGTCACGTTGGCGAAGTCGAAGACCAGTGAGGGGTCTGCGAATGCGATCCTGACGAAGGGGTTGGCGGTGAAAGCGTCTCCGCGGGCAACGTGTGCTGCCTTGGGGATTCCGGTGTATCCGGAGAGGTGACCGACGTTCATTGCGTAGTTGGGGTAGTTAGGTCCACGTACTTCCATGGGGAGACCCTCATCGGATCTGTATGCGAAGGAGTTAGCGGAACCGCACTGGTCCTGAAGGTCGTATCCGTAGAATCCGAGCCTTCCGGTCCTCTCTTTGTGCTGGAGCATGGAGAGGTACCAGCAGTTAAGTCCAACATCTGCAACTCCGGTTGCCATTGCACCAGCGATTCCGGTGGAAGCTGCTGCGACGGTAGCCCTCTGGGATCCTCCGAAGTGGGTCTCCATAACGGCGGGGTATCTCTCGTACATTTCGAGAGCGTAGGAGTTGATGTCGTCACCGAGTTTCATGACTTCATCCATGTTCTTGGGGTCGAGTTTGCAGAAGCCGCCGTACCTGTCTTTGATCTGGTCGATGGCGTAGTAAACGTAGTCCTCAAGGATGTTGTCGGTGTATGCTGCGGTTGCGTACTGGGTGAATCCTACTCCACCGGACATGTAACCACCGAGATAGACCTGGTCGTAAACGGCTGCACCGAGAGCGACTGCTTCGAGTGCTGCACGTCCGGGGTCGTCGGGGTTGACACGGTCGGACTGAGCGATATCAGCCATGTATCCGAAGGGAATTCCTCCGGGTTCGTTGGGTCCTCTTGCACGCCTTGCGGGCATCATGGTACCCATGTTGAGAGACTGGTGCTTTGCAGAGTATGCGAAGTCTGCGATAGCTGCCTCTCCTGCTGCGAGCTTGTAGGAGGAGATGAAAGCCATGGAGATCTGCATTGCTGCGTGCCTGGAGACGGTAGCTCCGTCCATGAGCCTTCCGACGATGGTAGGTACACGGACAGCCTGCATGAGAGTCTTTCCGATTGCTTTCTTGAGCTGCTCGGCCTGCTCTGCGGGGAACAGCTTGTTGATGTTGATTACGAATCTGGGGTCGAGCTCGTCGATGAGTTCGTCGTCTCCGGAGAAGACTTTGACATAGGAATCCCAAACGAGTGCGGGGTTGATCTCTGCCATGTGCTCCTGAACGACTGCTCCTCCGGGCATGGTGTGGTTGACAGTCTCGAGGTATGCGTTGATAGTCTCGGGAGTGACTTCCTTACCGAGCCTTCTCTCGATGGTGGAGTGAGGGGAGTCAAGACCGACGAGGATAGTCCTCCTGATGTCGTCCCATGCCTGCTGGATTGCACAGTTGTTGACGCAGTGCAGGTCATCTGCCTCTGCGAAAATCTCGGTGTGCGAGAGCTGGTAGGGCATCCAGGACCTCTGTCCGAGAGGAACTCCGATCTCTTCGTTGAGCATGGGGATTCCACGCTTCTTGGCGATCTCGGCCGCGGTTTTCTGGAACTCGACTTTCGATTTGGACTGTTTCCAACCACCGAAGCAGTAGTACTTGGTGGTCATGTCGGTAGGCTCTTCCTTGAATTTCTTTCTGCATGCTTCCATGAACAGCTTCTCTTTTCCTGCCATGGTAATCACTCTCCCTTAACCTTCCAAGGCTGGTATCCGCCGAGGGTCCTGAGTTTGTGGATTCTGAGTCCGTACTCGGTGACTTCTTTGTCGTCCCTCATGTCGACGCCGTCTGCCCTGAAGATTGTGGTCATCTTCTTGAGGTCTTCGAGTTTTCCAGGCTTTCCGACGGAGATTCTCCTGTCGATCGGGATAGCAACCTGGTCTTTGACGTAAACGACCTCTTTCTTCTCGTCATCCCATACGTACCTCTGCCAGCCGTCGAACATCAGACCGTGCTCGTCGAGACGGCAGGCGTGTCCGTGAACGGTTGCTCCCCT
>CAKQHC010000109.1 GCA_934234005.1 uncultured Methanomassiliicoccales archaeon
ATCGGAACGGCATTCAGATAACCCGCAACAGCCATAACCGAATAGATTGTATCCGGATCGGAATCCATCTCTCTCATGGAAATGGCAGGGTTCAGCCTGGCAGTAACTTTTTCTCCGTTGGCGATGCTTGTAAGATTCTGATAGACTTCGTCTGTGGCGTTGTCAATCAGAGTGTAAATAATCTCGTTGCTGCTGGTGTTTATCCAATACGCTTTCGCTTTGAAATTAAAATATACATACGAGAAAATGCTCCACGGATTGTATATTTCCGCATTACCGAATCTGTATCCGTCGTACCATTCTTTGGCTTCTGCCATTTTTTCGGGATGTCCGTAATATTCGCATATTTCCTTTACTTCAGATTCGGTGAATCCGTATCTTTCGTCGAATTTTTCTGTGAATATGTTGTTTACACGGAGATTGTTCAATCCCGAGAACAAACTTTCTTTGGCAATCTGCATTATTCCCGTAACAACTGCGAAACTCATGTGGGTGTTGCTTTTCAGTACAGCGGAGTAAAATCCTTTCAGGAACGAGAGAATCTGTTCGTAAGTATCCTTGTTGGCGTTAAACGAACTATTAATCGGATTGTCATATTCGTCGATCAGCACAATCGGTTTCACACCATGATATACTTCAAGCATCTCGCATAAAAACCGCAGGGAATCTTTCAATTCCGATTTGTCTGATGTTTTGGTCCATAGTCTCATAAATATGTCTTTACTGACAAAATCTATTTTGTCGGAGTCTGCAAGATATCTAAAATCCTTGAATATCGAATAAATCTTCTGGGAAAGATCGGACAGAAATTCGTTGAAATCATCCATATCCATCTCTTTCATGGAAATGGAAATCACCGGAAACGAGTTCTTCAGTTTTGTGCAGTTCCCGTGTTCCTGGACTTTCAGTCCGTCGAACCACGTGTTTCCTTTGTACTTCATATTGAAGAACGCATCAATCATCGACAGGTTGAGCGATTTTCCGAAACGTCTCGGTCTGGTGAACAGATACACTTTGTTTCCGTCGTCGACAATATCCGAAATGAGTTCGGATTTGTCAACGTAGTAGTATCTTCCGCTGCGGATTTCCCAGAAATATTCGATTCCCGTCTGAGGTATCAGCAATTTGAATTCCTCCGCTTCTTTATTCATGAAGCAATAGTTATTGTTGTTCTCTATTTAAAAAGATTCAGTGGATTCAGCCGACAAATAGATTTCTACGATTTTCACAACATACTATCCGAATATACAGGCTCTTATCTTCACTGAATGATGTATCAAGCAGAACGTGAATCAAAAGAAATCATCCAAACTTTTGATTTTAGGCTTGGGTTTGGGCATAGACTTGCGTTTATCTGTCTCCGGAGAATCGCTGGTTTTGAATTTGCCTCCGAAAAGGGTTGCCTGTTGGCTTCCCATCATCAAATCTCTTTCATCCCATCCGAATACCTCGGTTATGCGCGATGTTGTCTGTGCCAATCTCTCGGCATAATATCTGTAATCCGGTTTAGCCGTAAACGGAACGCCGCTGACATACGGTTCCACTTTCTGTGGCGTAGATTTGGCATCGGTTACAATCCATGATACTTTCATACCCGGAATAAAATCATATCCCATTTCCATAAGTTTCTTAGCAGCCTGAACATTAGCCATCCTGTCGGGATTCTCGTATGCATCCAAACCTTTGCAACCTTTGGAAATTACCAATTCGGAAGGATCAACATCGCCGGACAGCACCTTTTGAATAGTAACTTTCACTTCGGACAATGCTTCGTCATTCTTCTCGCTGAGTATCTTATCAAAAAGATCTGACAATAATTTACTCTGAAGATCGAACGAATCCGATCTGCGAATCTCGTATCCCCTTACCAAGAGTTCATCGGTCGGCTTCGGCCAAACTATCCTTCCGACATATCTCTTCTTCATACCGTGAGTAAACATGGGTTCAAGAAGTTTTTCGAATTCGAGGGTCCCGCCGTCGCGTGAAAACCTCTCGGCCATCTTATTTCCGAATTCAACGGCTCCTTCCAAATTATGCACGGGAGACTGCATGAATACCGAATCCGTATCGCCGTATACGACATGGATTCCTTCCTTTTCAACTTCCTGGATTATTCCGGTTATATTAGCCCTTGCAAATGACGTAATTGCCGCACCGATGCTCTTGTCCGTGAATCTGTAAAACGAAGACGCAAACACACCGTAGAATGTGTTCATCACAACTTTAACTGCAGCCTGGAGTCCATCAAGATAATGATATTCGTGTTCGTCTGAAACAGTCTTCATCTTCTTCTTGATACTGTCTCTTTCATTCATCAGATCGGTTAGAATGCGTGGCAGAATTCCTTCGCGCCTTTCTTTGGACATAAATCTGGCCCCTGCGGGACTTATTATTTCTCCGTCCGGGCTCAATGTAGTGAAGCATATATTCTTGGCTATGATAAGCGAGGGATACATCGATTTGAAATCCTCCACACATACCCAATGATACAGTCCGGGAACCATTGTATGAACATAACCGCCTTCGATTTGATCCGATGCTGTGTTACGGCCCATCATGGGAACACCGATTTTTGACCTGTCGGCAACACGGATCAACAGGGAATCGACAAGCTGCGATGTTCCCGACGTCAGCACATCCTCGATTGTTAATTTGGATACTGTCGCTAGATCCATTCCTTTTCTTACAGTTCCGACCTCAAGGAGAATACGCAATGCCAAATCGGCATCTTTGATACAGTATCTGATGACTTTGTCTCTGTCGTTCTTCCACTCTTCGTCGATGTGTTTGGGATCTACATCGAGTTTTTCCTCTCCGAGAACAAGAAGAGCCACCGCATTGAGTGTCTCCTGTTTGGGACGCAATTCTTTCCTTGCCGCCCACCATGCATCGCATATCAGACGGCCTTTAACCCTCCAAAACCTGTCGCTCACGAGTTTCGGTTGACTGCCGTCCCTTCCCCATGGGAGCGCATCGGACATTTTGTTGTATTTCGCCCTTTCCTGAATCTTGCGTATATCATAATTATCTATGTTGTATCCGGTTATTACGTCGGGATCCTCTTTCCGGATCAGTTCCCCGAATCTTGCGATTATATCCTTTTCTGTACCGTATATGGGCTCGCAGTTACGGAACACATCGCCTTCATTGACCACCGAACAGATTGTGTAAAGGTATTCGTGCTCGATGCTGTTCTCTATATCAAACGACAGAATGCGCAGCCCCGGATCAAAAGAGTCTATATTTTCGAAAGAATCCATGTCGATGACAATATCTGTAAAATACTGTTCTTTGGAAACATCTCCGTTGACACGTATGCACGAACCCATATCTGCGTCGTACATGTATCTGTGATGCAGTGGTATGTCTCCCGCAAGAATGTGGAATCCGCGTTTTATCTTGTTACGGTATTCGGTCAGTTTCCATGCACTTTTGATTGTAACTTTCAGGACGTTGTGATATTGGGAATGATACAGCAGCTTATCGTGTTCCAAGGACAGAACTTCTTTGTCCTTACCGAGCAGAGATTCGATTTCGGCATTCGGATCGACAATGAAAAAATAAGGATAGAACCCGTGGACAAGGATTGTTATCGATTTCTTGTCACGGGTCTTTCCGAACAGTTCTATTACCGACTCTTCGCCTTTCTGCACATACGATGCGCTGATCAGCCTAACGTCCTTTGTTATCACAGTATCACTTGTTGGCAACTATCCTGATAACATCTCCGTCCTGGAGAATGTAATCGGCACCGACGGTACGTTTTGTACGTGCGTTTACTCCGCGTATGAATTTATCGCCCAAATCTGAGTGAATCCGATACGCCAGATCTTTGGCTGTAGATCCTCTCGGAACAAGGAATGCGTCGGGAAGCACACGTCCGAAATGGTCCGTGTATTTGTTTTCGTCTTCGACGGGATATACTGTAATGAGATCAAGCATCCTGAATGCTGCATCTTCGATACATTTCTGGATTCCCGTACCGCCGTACTTTTCCATATTCTCGCGCATGTAGTCAAGTGCTTTTCTTTGTCCGTCGGTAATCTTGGCGCCGTCCGCAATCTTGAACGTGCTGTCTCCGGGAGTATATTCCACAAGACCTGCGGAAGCCGCTTTTTTCAATGCCAGCTCCGTTTCGGCCATAGTGACTACACACATATCGTTGACGGCTTCCACCTTTTCTATATTACCTGCGGGCGCAATATCTGCCTTGTTCATCGCGGCTATCATGGGTTTGGCAATGCGCCTGATTTCGCAACACAAATCCATGAGTATATCGTCGTCCCACTTCGTAGGATCTTCCGGAAGGGGTACGGTACGGAGCGCTTCTTTTATCTGTGCTTCCGAGATATTCAGTCCGGCAAGTCTCTCGTGCAAAATCAATTCCGGTTTGCTGCCCTGCATCTTAGCCTGTCTGGCAATTCTGGAAAAACCGTTCTTTATTATTTCTCTCATCCAATATTCAATCTCTTTCCTAAGGAACAGTATGTCTTCGGTAGGATCG
>CAKQHC010000110.1 GCA_934234005.1 uncultured Methanomassiliicoccales archaeon
AAGACATGTAGATAACTTGTTTATGTTTTAATTGATATCATAAGTTTCCAAATCGAATCATACTGCTCATGCAACCGATTTTCTCTTTGAACATTTGTTCAATCTTGTTTTCTTGGGAATCTTTGGTTTTCCTATTGTTTCTATTTTAGCGAAAAGTTGTGTATATGCAGCGGAAAGTCAATTCATCTCTTATTGTCTTTTGTTTCTTAGCGTTCGAATGATGTCGGACACAACGTCGTTAGTGTTTTACTGACAAGAATCTCAACTATAATTGTCTGAGGGACTGGCAGTTATTAGCACACGCCCCACCAATTATAATGATGTAGATATTCATATTCTTGTTCTGCGGTCAGCATCCAATGTCATCGCAGAGAGAAAGAAAGTAATCCAACATCTTCGAACAGAAGATACATCCGCTGGAGAAAATACTTGACGAGAAGAGGATGCCGGTATTGTTTGTAGGTGCAGGCATCTCCAACAGATATGCGGGTACATGTACATGGACAGATCTTCTCGAATCCATTGCCGCCAAGATCGGGATAGACCGTTTTCAACTCAATGGGATAAAGAAGAGTTTGGAATCCGAATACCCCGGCGTTAATATTTACCCACACTTAGCTTCCAAATTATCTTCTATGATGATGAATCAGATCAGTTTAAAGCAACTGACGCGCGATGACTTCCCCGATATGTCGGATGACGAATGGGCGATGATGGAAGATTGCGACCCGTTCAAAGTCCTGATATGCTCTATGCTGAAAACCAATTGTCTGACAGATGATAAAGCTAAGTTGAGGGAATTAGATACATTTAGAAAACTATCCGATAAAGTTCCCGCTGTCATAACCACAAATTATGACAATTTTCTTGAGACCGAGGTTTTTACGGACTTCAAAACGTTGCTGTATCCGGATGACTACTACTTCTCGGGTTCGGACGGATACGGGGAGATTTTGAAGATTCACGGCACTATTGGCGTCCCGAATTCTATCATCATTACAGCGGAGGATTATTCCAAGCTCAATGCCAACTCAAAGATAATCCTTTCGAGACTGACGTATCTGATGTGCTATCACCCCATCATATTCATCGGATATTCGCTCAGTGACGAGGAAATCCACGGATTAATTTATGATCTTGTTTATCACTGAAACAGACAGATATCGATCGGATTAAGAATCGTCTGATCCTCGTTTCCGTTTCCGAATCTTAGCCAAAATCGGTCTGGAATCCGAAAGCCATAGAATTCAATAACAAGCGCATTGAAGTCATGAACTTGGAGGTACCAACATTTGAGGTTCTGTTCAATTATCTCGACAAGATTACGCCTGTGGTAACACCCCAGGAGATTAGAAAATACAAATCGATGATCAGGAACATCGTTTTGAGTACTGACCCAACATCCAAGAAAATTGTGCTGATAAACGAAGATTCATTGGATGATATGACGAACAATGCAGTAATGTTCGGCAATGCAGATTCTGTCAATTCTATAATGAAGGGCATTACGGGATACGAGATTTCAGAAGCAGTATTGGATGTTTTGTCTAATCGCAAGGGACTTTTGGACAGTTCCAAAGCTGCATTTATGCATTGGATCAGTCAGAATAGGATATGTAGCGGTGACAAGTACGTGCCATTGTTCCACTATTATCTCAGATATAACATCGATTACAAAACTCTTGGGGACGGCGTCGTTAAGTTTACCGATGACATGGTTCGTAAAATCGAGATTAAACTTAACAATATGGCTGAAAGATGCGGGGGCATCACCAATTACGATGATATAGATCCTTTCCTTAATTCTCAGGTCAAATCTTTTTCCAGACCTGAAGCGTTAATGTATTTTCAGTATGCTGGATTAATTGACCGTGAAGAATGTCGTGAAAGATTGGAGAAGATATATAATCTGAGTAAATCAGAAGGTATGTGCAAAATCAAATCCGATTTGAGATGCGCAATATCATTTCTTGATATGGGCGATTATTTAGAGAAAGGTCGCGCGGAACCCCGTACTCTCTCACACTGAGTGCAAGGTTGCGGTCCCCACGCTTAACAATAATAGCAGTCGTTGCCATTATTAAAAACATCTTAACAAACGCTTTTAGTTGTATACAACTTTCCCAATGAGTAGAACTATGCACTCAACTTTTTGACTTCCTTGGACGATCTACGGGGTTCTTGATGCTGATAGGTTTTCCGGCAAGCCCGAGCTTCTCAAGAATGACTGCTTTCTTCTCGATTACTCTTACTGTACTCCAACATCCATCCTCGTCTTTTTGTTTCTTCGCAGATTTCAGAACATTCATCACATCTCCGTAAGTCATTTTGTATAGATGATGATGTCATTTATGCCAGTAGATGTATATAGGTAGAGAACACATAAGAAATCCTTAATAAACTCGGGCATTTTTAGATAAATTTCTAGAAATGACAATGGAATGTATAGGACAGTTGATTGCAAATGAGTACAAAATGTTACAATACGTATTTTTCAAATCAAAATCTCTTCACTGTTCCGGCAAATTGTTGCTTAAGTCGCATATGCACAGAAACTTCGAACAGACACATATTTGAATCCTTATACAGAGTAATAAAATCTCTTGAGAATCCGTCAACCAGGATCCAATTATCCTCGTTTTACAACTGTTTGGCAATACAGCTGTCCAAGAATGATTGTTTTATGACATTTCCAGATATGATTTATCGGATAGAATCAGATGAGGTGTTCATCGAATGGATTTTCAGTGATTTCAGACTGGGAATTCTGTTTTGCGATAATCCGTACGAATCCGGATGGGATATTGTAGTCAATACTCCCGAAGGAGTTAGAAGTAGCAGCAGTATGTTCAATGAAGACATGTCTTCTGCAGTGTCAAACATGTTCGAATTTATTTCGAGGCTTGCATGAGCCGTTCTGCACATTATATTCACATGTGCATTTCGCAACAGACTGTGTTTACGATTGCGGACTCCGACAACAGATAATTTGCTCTTCCCACGGATGTCAGTACATTCTGGAACACAGCGGACATCACATGCGTTGCATAGAACGGAACCAATCCGTACAGTATGGACAAAACTCTGCTTGCATTTGCCCCAACATACTTTGTAAACAGAATTACCTGAGTATTTCCAAAATACCGTCGGCACAGTAAACACGGTTCCTGCTTCTGCCTGTAATCTCCCTTAGGATGCCCGCAGATTCCAACCTGCCGAGAATCTTTACCGCAGTCGGCATAGATACTCCCGTAACTCCGATAATATCTTTGGATGTCACATACGGATTTCTGAACAGCATATCTATGACTTTGGATTCATCCAGATTTACGGCCATGGACCTTAGTTTATTTCTGCAGGATATTAAAGAACGGACCGTATTCGCAGTGGACTTAGCCTGTTCCGTAAATCCGTCCGAAAGAAACGACAGCCACTCGTCAATCGAACTTTTGCTGCTGACTTCATACAGCATATCGACATATCTGCCCCTGCGGGAATTAAGATATCCGCTGATGTAAAGAACAGGTTGTTTCAATAATCCGTCACGACGAAGTATCATAAGGGCCAGCAGTCTTCCGACTCTGCCGTTGCCGTCCCTGAACGGATGGATGGCCTCAAACTGGTAATGGGCCATAGCAACCTTTTCCATAGTATCTATGCTGTCCGAGTTTACATATTCCAGCCAATTGTCCAAAAGATAACACACGCTTTCGGGAGGCGCAGGTACCATTTTTGCCGTCTCAAGCGTATCAAGCATGTTGCCGATGGCATTTTGTTCGGTTTTGAACTCCCCGGGGGATTTGTCGGAACCGCGCACACCGTACATAAGTGTTCTGTGCAGACTTTTGATAAAATCAATATCTATTTTACCGCCGACAGGCAGTTCTTCGAAACCCTGCAACAGAGCTTTGCGATAATTGACAATTTCTTGATTGTCCTCGGATTTGATTTTATCATTCTCGGGTACTTTCTCGGAGCGGAAAATATCGTCTACAGTAGACATCGTACCTTCAATGGATGAACTCGATGCGGACTCCCTCAGAGATAGGTTCGTTGTCAGCATCTCTATGGTTTCTTTGTCGATAAGTTCGAACATACCGTCCAAACGTGTAAGTTCGTTCGATGCAAGATTCATTCTTCTGCGAACATCTTCGGAGATCGTATGGTCAAACGGAAGTTCGTATGGCTGAAAATAACAGTATCTTCCGTTCATACTCCGTCTTACTTCCCCGACTTTCGTAGTCGTAAAATCCGATTCGTTCACATACGTTAATAAAGATAGTATATAAAACACTTTATTAAAATATTTTTTAATAAAATATCTGCTGCTATTTTTAATTCGAAATGTTAGTAATTAAGAATTCTTTACTAAAATCAAAATAAATTAAATGGTTTATATACTGATTTTATTAATAAATCCGGACCTTGTCCTTCTTATATGATAACAATGATTTTCAGACGAACAAATTTCTGGCATTAGATTCTTTACAAACATGAAAAT
>CAKQHC010000111.1 GCA_934234005.1 uncultured Methanomassiliicoccales archaeon
GAGTAGACGAATAGAATCCTTTCAGGAACGAAAGAATCTGTTCGTATGTGTCTTTGTTGAACGAGCTGTTAATCGGATTGTCATACTCATCGATAAGAACTATCGGTTTGACACCGTGATATATTTCAAGCATCTCGCACAGTTTCTTCAACGAATTTTCGAGTTTTACATCGGAGAAATCTTTGATGCGGGTATCAAGGTATTCCGCACGCAGATTGCCCCTTATTTTGTCGCTGTCATTCAAATACAAATGTTGATCATATGCAGTTTCAACAATGTCTACAATCTTATCGTGAAATTTGACAAGACTGTTCGGATCGAAATCTTTCATGGAAATAGCAATCACGGGAAACGTGTTCTTCAGTTTTGTACAGTTTTCGTGTTCCTGAACTTTCAGGCCGTCGAACCACGTGTTTCCTTTGTACTTCATGTTGAAGAACGCATTAATCATAGACAGGTTGAGGGTCTTTCCGAAACGTCTCGGTCTGGTGAACAGATACACTTTGTTTCCGTCGTCGACAATATCGGAAATCAGTTCCGATTTGTCGACATAGTAGTAATCACCGTCACGGATTTCCCAGAAATATTCAATTCCCGTCTGCGGTACCTTCAACTTGAATTCCCCATTCATGCGTAGACATTGTGCGTATATAATTATTAAACAAGCTACTGGATGCAGTTTTTACGCATATCATATATAAATGTTACATTAGCTTATTTGTTCACAAATATTCAAGAATCTGACATAATTTTCAAAAAAATATTTGTTTAAGATTTATTGTATTAATACCCGCTCCTCCGAATTCAATCTTTTGAATGCTGCCTTTGGGTAACACATAACTGACGCACATTCAAAGCTAAAGAAAAACATTAACAGAGACGAACAAAAATGGGTTGGAAAAGGTTTGGATAATAATTTTACTCGATAACTGTGTGCTTTCCCGTAACCATATATGTTACTTTTTCTGCAATTTTACATGCATGGTCGCCTACACGTTCGATATACTTCAATACAGAAATGTAATATGTACACACGTCCGCACTTTTTGGATTTGCTGTTATGAAGTCTATAATCTCCTTTAGTCCCGAACGAAGGCCTTTGTCAAGATAATCGTCCATTTCGCAAATCTTATCAAATCCTTCCGTACTCTTATTGCACAGTCCCTTCACAACCAATCTTGTCATACGTACGGCCACATCGCCCATCGGCGATATGCAATCCAATACCGGATATGACGGTTTATCTGCAAGATATTCTGTGGCTACGGCAATATTTCTGCTATACTTTGCGATTCTCTCAAGATATGTTATTGATTTTAACACAGTAGCGCATGATCTCATATCCGAGGCAGTCGGCTGATACAATGACAGAATTCTGATTGCGCTTTCCTCGATATTTCTGTCGTAACGGTCTACTTTGTCGAAATCGGCAATTATCGATGCCACTTCATCAACATCGCATTCGGTGAATGCATTCACTGCCCTTTCCATCATACTCGCCGTGAGTTCCGCCATGTCCGACGTACTGTCAAGCAAAGACTGAACGTCTTCTTCGAATTTCTTCATGATATCACCCAAACCTTCCGGTAAGATACCTTTCGGTAAGTTCTTCATTCGGTTTATTGAACAACGATTCCGTGTCTCCGAATTCAATCATCTTACCCAGGTACATAAATCCCGTATAATCGCTGATACGGGATGCCTGTTGCATATTATGTGTCACAATGGCAACGGTATACTCTTTTTTCAACTGTATCGCCAAATCTTCGATTTTGGAAGTTGCTATCGGATCCAATGCAGATGTCGGTTCGTCCATAAGAATTACTTCCGGATTAACCGACAGAGTACGGGCTATGCACAGCCTCTGCTGTTGACCTCCCGACAGACCCAGTGCGGATTTGTCTAATCTGTCTGCGACTTCATCATAGATTGCTGCCTTTTGCAGACACGATTCAACAATCTCGTTAAGTTCCTTCCTGTCTTTTATTCCTAACAGTTTCGGACCGTATGTGAGATTGTCCCGTATAGTCATCGGAAACGGATTCGGTTTTTGAAAAACCATACCGATTTTCACACGGAGTTTGTTAATATCCAGGCCGGAATCGTACAGGTTCTCCCCGTCGAATATCATCTCTCCTTCCACTCTGCATCCTTCTACAAGGTCGTTCATTCTGTTGATGCTTCTGAGCAATGTCGATTTTCCACATCCGGAAGGTCCGATCAATGCGGTAATCGAATTCTTCCTTATCGGTAAAGAAACATCAAACAAAGCCTGTTTTTCCCCATACCAGAGATTGACGTTTCTGATATCGACCGCCAAATCTTCAGACGGTATCAATGGTATATTTTCCGTCAAATCATTCACCACTTTATTTTCTTGTTGTAATAGTTTCTCAAAATAGATGCTGCAGCAAATAGTGCCAATACAATAATCAGCAAAACCGTAGCAGTACCGTATTGTATGGATTCGGTTCCGGGCACTTCTGCAGCCAAATGATACAAATGGTATGGAAGGGCCATAACCGAATCGAATATCGATTCCGCCAGAACCGGCTTGTATGCCGCAACTGCCGTGAACATTATGGGCGCCGTTTCTCCCGCAGCACGTCCGATGGCAAGTATTGCTCCCGTTATTGTAGGTCCGAAAGCAGCAGGCAGGATTATCTTATAAGTTGTCTGCCACTTGGTAGCTCCCATTGCCCTGGATGCTTCGCGCAATTCGTTCGGTACTGAATGAAGAGCTTCTTCGGTAGTCCTGACTATCACAGGCAAAATCATGAATGCCAGAGATAACCATCCGGCTATCAGAGAATAACCGAAATCCAGATACACAACTAAGAATGTAAGTCCAAACAAACCGAAGACCACTGACGGCGTTCCGTTCAGAATATCTATTGTCTCCCTCAGAATTCTGTTGAATTTTGTATCTTTGGCATATTCGCCCAGATAAATTCCCGTCAGTATTCCCAAAGGCAAGGCAATAGCAGCTGTTCCGGCTATAAGCTCCAGACTTCCGACGATGGCCGGCATGATTCCTCCGGATCTTCCGCCGTTGGTGGGATACTGCGTTATGAAATCCCAACTCAATGCCGGAATTCCTTTCATAAGAATGTATCCGATTATAACGAACAGTATCAGAAGTACGATACCCATGACTGCTTTAAGCATGAATACGGCGATATTCTGTTTGACGGACGGATTCGTCCCATACGTCGCCTTCCTGATTGCAAACAGCATTACAACTGCAATCAATGAAACGGCTATTGCAACGTAATCTCCGACGAACAGCGACGAAAACATCCACACTCCTGTAAAACACAATATGGCCGTCCCGCATTCCATCATACGGTCTTTATTCCTTAACATCTTGTCCGAGTGCGTGCCGAAAAGATGCTCTTTGCCTGTAATTTTGTATAGGAGAGTGGTTTTATAATCGAAACCTTCCAATTTGCGTTTTGTTCTTTTTATTATATATCTTGCCGAAAGATTCACAAACAGTACCAACACCATTAGCACAAAGGCCAACATGAACAACGCAGAATAGTGGGTGCTGCCTACGACCACTTCGGGCATTTCCAGAGCCAGGGTTCCTGTGATTGTACTGATTAAGGAAAATATATTCCAAAGAGGATCGGGAATAATGTTTGCGTTTCCGGACACCATCATCACGGCCATAGTCTCTCCTATCGCACGTCCGATTCCGAGAGTTATTGCGGCAGATATTCCCGAAACGGCTGCCGGAACTATGACTTTGGCTGTTGTTTCCCATCTTGTTGCGCCCAATGCCAAGGAAGCTTCCCTGTATGAACCCGGGACTGCATGTATCGCATCTTCTGATACGGAAATGATGGTCGGCAGGGCCATTATGCCCAACAGAATAGATGCTGCAAGCCATGACGATCCGAACAGCAAATGATTCGGGAACAGGTCTGCCAGCAACGGAACCAAAACTACCAAACCGAAGAATCCGTAAACCACAGACGGAATCCCGGCGAATATTTCGCATGCTGGTTTGAGTATGTTACGGACTTTGGGGGAAGCGTATTCGGAAATATACACGGCAGCACACAGACCTATCGGAAATGCGAAAGAAATTGCACCGAGAGTCACCAACAAAGTTCCCAGTATAACGCCTACAGCACCGTATTTACCCGCTGACGGCATCCATTCCGTTCCGAACAGGAATTCAGACAGACTCACATCACGGAACAATCCTGCCCCATTCATAGCAATAAATGCTATGATGAGGAGGACTATCAGCACGGTCAGCGATGCAACCGCAGCAAGAATGTACTTCATGGTCCTGTCTGTATCCAGACCTGCTCTTTTTTTAAGACCGCACTGATATGATCCCATATTCAGACAACCTTAGAGGGAATTCAGCATACCCACGCTGATGTATCCGATGGAACCGTCCGTGTTGTTAACGG
>CAKQHC010000112.1 GCA_934234005.1 uncultured Methanomassiliicoccales archaeon
AAGCAATAGTTATTGTTGTTCTGTATTTAAAAAGATTCAGTGGATTCAGCCGACAATCAAAGTAACCTTCGTTCTATAATAGAATTTTCAGTTAGATGTGCGTCCGTTCTCTTCAACCGCTATACAGGATCCAACAGAACTGTTTTTAACCAGTTGAATCAAATACAGGGTTATGTCGCTTAATCCAGAGGATTACAAATGCGAGTTCTGCGGTAAAACGTGCAAAAACATCGTTTATGCCGCATTCGTCTGCGATGACCCCGAATGCTTAGAAAAAGCAAGAGTGGCCCGCGGAGGTCCCGGCGGACATATGAAAAGAAAACTCGAAGGAAGACCCATTCTCCCTGACGAAATGCTTGCCGGGCTCGATAAAAAAGAATAAATTGAAATAATGGGGCCTAAGCCCCGTTTTTTACAAATATCTCAGTGTCTGAACACGCGGCATCCCGTGAAAACCATAGCCATACCGTGCTCGTTGGCAGCATCGATTACTTCTTGGTCTCTGATGCTTCCTCCGGGTTGAATGATGGCAGTGACGCCTGCGGACGCCGCTTCATCGACTCCGTCCCTGAAGGGGAAGAAAGCATCAGATGCCATAACACAACCCTGTGTGGGTTCGTTGGCTTTCATCGTAGCAATTTTGGCAGAATCGACACGGCTCATCTGACCCGCACCTATTCCGACCGCGCGCTCGCCTTTTACATAGACTACTGCGTTGGATGTGACGTGTTTTGCAAGTTTAAACGCAAACAGCAGAGAATGGATCTCCTCGTCCGTGGGTGCGCGTTTGGTAACCACCGTAAGATTCTTCGGATCCACAACGACATCCTCATCGGTCTGTACCAGCATACCGCCCTGTACCTTCTTCATCTTGTACTCTCTGTGCCTGTATGCCGGACCGATAGGCGAATCGGTGACCAAGAGGCGTATATTATGCTTCTTGGGGTGGTTTATGAACAGTTCTGCCGCCCCGGGTTCGAACGACGGACAAATAACTGCTTCGACGAAATATTTGATGATCTCTTCCGCAACCTGCAGAGTGCATGGCCTGTTGAGACAGATGACACATCCGAATGCAGACAGCGGATCAACTGCATAGGCCGTCATAAACGCATCATAAATATTGTCCGCCGAGGCAAGGCCGCACGGATTCGTATGTTTCATGATGACTGCGGTAGGTTTCTCGAAATCCATGCATATATCCAAAGATTTGTCCAAATCCAGAATATTGTTGTAGGAAAGCTGCTTTCCGTGAAGCTGCCTTGCTTTGGCAACAGTGGTTCCGGGAGTAAACGGATCTTTATAGAACGCGGCCTTCTGGTTGGGATTCTCTCCGTAGCGGAGATCTTCCACTTTCTCCAACGGTATGGGGAACGAACGGGGGAATCCTTCGCAGAATCTTCCGTACATCTGCGATGCCACCATCGCGTCATATTCCGATGTGACAATGAATGCCTGTGCCATAAGCCTCTGGAGAAGGTCGAGCGAAAGCTCCCCTCCGTTCCTCAGCTGTTCAAGAACTTCGGGATACTGGGACGGATCCGTAAGAACAGCAACGGATTGATAGTTCTTCGCTGCGGCACGAATCATGCTGGGTCCGCCTATGTCTATGTTTTCCACAATATCTTCGAGCGTGGAACCTTCCTTCAGCACGGTCTCTTTGAAAGGATACAGGTTCACGACAACCATGTCGATTGTCTCGATTCCTTTCTCCTTGATTGCGGCCATATGTTCAGGAACATCCCTGCGTGCGAGAATGCCTGCATGAACTTTGGGATGCAGCGTCTTTACGCGTCCGTCCAGCATCTCCGGGAATCCCGTAAGATCGGAAACTTCTGTAACGGCGAGTCCGTTCTCTTTCAAAAGCTTGTAAGTGCCGCCTGTGGAAATTATTTCCACGCCGAGTGCGGCAAGGTCCTTTGCAAAATCTACGATTCCGTTTTTATCGGATACGCTAATGATAGCTCTTTTGATTTTTGCCAGTGGTATACCCCCTCTCACGAGGTGTGCATACTCCCGTATGCATGACGATGAACCGTTTCCAGTAGATAAAGATGCCATCTGCGGAAGCGCGGTTCTCCGGCCCGACATGTCGGAAAAATGTATTGGCGGGCCCGAAGGCCCGAAAATGTTTACACAATAGGAACGCGGGCCTCAGTAGGAAATACCCTGCCAGAGCATCGCGTTGGCTACTTTCTCGAATCCGGCAATGTTTGCACCGGCTACGAGATCGAGTTTGCCTGCGACCTTCATGTCGTATTTCTCTGCTGCGGTGGATGCCTGCTTGTAAATGCTGGCCATAATTCCCTTGAGTTTAGAATCGACTTCCTCGAATGTCCAGGAGAGCCTTGCGGAATTCTGACACATCTCGAGAGCAGAAGTAGCGACTCCTCCGGCGTTGGCTGCTTTTGCAGGACCGAAGAGAACACCTGCTGCCTGGAAGGCTGCGATGGCTTCGGGAGTGGAGGGCATGTTGGCGCCTTCTGCAACGACCTTGCATCCGTTCTTGATGAGAATCTTGGCGGACTCCTCGTTGATTTCGTTCTGTGTAGCGCAGGGCAGTGCAATGTCGCAGGGAATGGTCCAAACGCCTTTGGAACCGTTCTTGTCCTCGGTGTAGACAGCGTCCTTGACGTAGTTGACATATGTGCTGATTCTGTCCCTCTTCTGTTCTTTGATAACCTGGAGAGTCTTGTAGTCGATTCCGTGTTTGTCGTAGATGTATCCGTTGGAATCCGATACTGCAACGACTTTGGCTCCGAGTTCGGTAGCTTTCTGGCATGCATAGATTGCAACGTTTCCGGAACCGGAGATGACGACGGTCTTTCCCTTGAAGTCCATTCCGTTGGCCTTGAGCATCTCGTCGGTGAAATAGCAGAGACCGTATCCGGTAGCCTCGGTCCTGGCAAGAGATCCGCCGGATCCGATTGCTTTTCCGGTAAGAACTCCGGTAAAGTCGTTTCTGAGTCTCTTGTACTGTCCGAACATGTATCCGATTTCTCTTCCGCCGACTCCGATGTCTCCGGCAGGGACATCTGTGTCAGGTCCGATGTGTTTCTCGAGTTCGGTCATGAAGGACTGGCAGAAACGCATGATTTCGTTATCGGATTTTCCTTTGGGATCGAAATCCGATCCTCCTTTTCCTCCTCCGATGGGGAGTGTGGTGAGAGAGTTCTTGAAGATCTGCTCGAATCCGAGGAATTTGAGAATGGAGAGGTTGACGGAGGGGTGGAGCCTAAGTCCGCCTTTGTAGGGGCCGATAGCAGAGTTGAACTGTACACGGTATCCGCGGTTAACCTGGACTTTTCCGTTGTCGTCCATCCATGTCACACGGAACATGATGATTCTCTCGGGCTCGGTGATTCTCTCGATAATTCCGGCTTTCTGAAGCTCGGGCCTTGCCTCTATGACGGGCTGGATTGTCATAAGGACTTCTTCTACGGCCTGAAGGAATTCGGGCTGGTCTGCATAGCGGGTTTTGAGGTCGTTGAAAACCCCAAGCAAATAGGCGTTTGTGATTGCCATTTTATTCACCATTCGGACCTTGTCGGTCCGTTGTGAATATTATCGTGCACATATGATATAAAGGATTCCCAAATGAACACGATTTTGTAGACATTTGTACATCAATCTACACACAAATAGTGAAAAAATGTTGAAATGAACACATATTTTCAATAATAATGTACATCCGTACTGAGGTGCGTCTTCCGGCGGAACGTACTGATTTGTTATATCCGAGATACATTCACGACTACGTGAAGAAGAAGGATCTGGCCATAGCGCTTCAAAAAGTGAAGAACTTCGATAAACCCGATCCGTCTCTGGAGCAGTACATGACAAACGCAAACCTTGCCGCGGAAATGCTGTTCGACGCGTATGCAAACGGAGACATAGCCGGGATGAAAATCATAGATTTGGGTTGCGGAACCGGTATGCTCTCTATCGGCTCATGGTTGCTGGGCGCGGGTGCCGTGAAAGGATTCGACATATCGGAAAAGGCGCTGTCCGTCGCGGAAACCAACAGAAATGCGTTCGGCGCGGATACCGAATTCGTGCATTGCGACGTGTGCGATGTAGACGAAGGAGCGGATACCGTCGTCATGAATCCTCCGTTCGGATGCCAGACCAGAAATGCAGACAGAGCATTCCTTAACAAAGCGATGGAAATCTCCGAATGCATATACTCCATACATATGGCCAACAGCGTGGATTTTGTGAAGGAATACTGCTCGGAAAAAGGGCGTTCCGTGTGTTCCTGTAAAATCTATAAGTACGACATCCCTCATGTATTTGCGTTCCATAAGAGAGCAAAACAGACGGTGGATGTCGCCGTTTTGAACATAAGGTGAAACTGATGGTCGGTACCGAATTGGTCTTCCCCGGGGAAGAAGTAGCTGTTGAAGAAGAATACCTTGCCGC
>CAKQHC010000113.1 GCA_934234005.1 uncultured Methanomassiliicoccales archaeon
GAAATGACTCAAAACGTCAGCGACAGAGCCAAAAACGAGCCTCCGCCTGCCGGAAAGAGCATGAAAGACCATGTTACGCAGATTATTTACCAGGAATTGGTGAAACTGATTGATAACGGAGAAGGCATTCAACTCAAGCCGCAAACCATTATGATGGTCGGATTATACGGTCAGGGTAAGACCACCACAACTGGAAAACTCGCGTTATATTTCTCCAAGAAAGGTTTTTCCGTAGGACTTATCGGTGCCGATGTATACAGGCCTGCCGCTTTAGATCAGTTGAAGCAGCTGGGTGCCAAAGTAGGAGTCGACGTTTACGGTGAAGCGGGCGAAAACGATGCCGCAGGCATAGTAGAAAGAGGTCTGAAGCATTTCAAAGACAAAAAGATAGTCATAATAGATACTTCGGGACGCCATGCTCTCGAAGACGATCTTATTGATGAGATAAAGAGGATTGCGGAAGTTGCCAAGCCGGAAGAGAGAATACTGGTTCTCGATTCACAGGTCGGTCAGCAGGCCGGACCGCAGGCAGAAGCATTCCATAACGCAGTAGGAGTTACAGGCGTAATTCTCACCAAGATGGACGGTACCGCAAAGGGAGGAGGAGCAATATCTGCCATTTCCAAAACGAAAGCGCGCATTGTGTTCATCGGAACGGGAGAGCACATTCGCGATTTGGAAGCTTTTGATGCCAATAAATTCATATCAAGGCTGTTGGGAATGGGAGATCTTTCCGCATTCCTTCAATTGGCCAAAGAGGAGATAGACGACACGGACAAACTTCAGGAAGTATCCAAAAATATGATGTCCGGCAGATTTACCCTCAACGACATGTATTATCAGATGCAGGCCGTCGGTAAGATGGGTCCGTTGCAGAAGGTTATGAGCCTCATTCCCGGAATGAGCAGTATGGAAGACAAAATCGATTATGAGGCATCTCAGAAAAAGTTGGCGATATTCCGTACGATAATGGATTCCATGACGCAACAGGAAAAGGAAGACCCGTCTATCATCAAGTCCAAGCGCGTTGACAGGATTGCAATGGGCGCAGGTGTCTCCACCCATGATGTGCGCGAGTTGTTGAAACAGTTTGCTCAGAGCAAGAAGATGATGGGTTCGTTTACGAAGGACCGTAAGATGCGCAAGCAACTGATGAAGCAGTTAGGCGGCGTCGATCTCGACAGTCTTAAAGAAATGCAGGGATCCGGATGAAGTACTTTGTTATAACGGGACATAAGGCCGAGGCAAGCGGGGATTTCAAGCTGGACGACATCGCGGGCGGCGCAGGACGTTTGGACATACTCGTGCGCTGTGTCAATTCAGCCTTCTTTTTAAGCCATAATCTGCGCAAAGACGTGGAATGCTATCTTGTGCTGGAAGGCGGAGAAAAGGCTCCTAAGACCGTTGTTTTCAAAGGAGCCGATTTGAAGTATCTGAATCCCGACGAAAGGAGTACGGCATCGCTTGTGAGGAATGCCCTGTTAAAACATGTCGGGGACGGAGAGGTTGTTAAATCGTCTCCCGGAGTTTACGTTACGAACATGTCTTTCTTTGACACGATTGATTATCTTTCCAAGAAAGGCGAATTTGTATATCTCAAAGAGGATGGGGAGGACTGCAGAGAGTATTCTTTCCCCGAGAATCCTATTTTTGTTTTGGGTGACAACAGAGATCTTACGGAAGAGGAAGAGAATGCTCTTTTGGAGAAGAATCCAGGTAAGATAAACATAGGGCCCATAAGTCTTCATGCAGATCACTGCATGATTGTTGTACACAACGAATTGGACCGTAGGGCTTTTTCCAACGGAGGGACGATATGACTGAAGTTTCTGAGAAGATACCGCAGCACAGACACTGTGTGACCTGCGGGCGCGCCTTTGTCGGAGAGGGCATGTTTTGCAGCGACAAATGTAAACAGACTTCAGGTGACGAAGTCAAAGGCAAACTTCGCAAACTCGGATTGATTTGGGTTGCGATAGTGGTAGTCACCATTGTTCTAGTGGTGGCTGCAGGACTATGATTTCCGCCGTGGCGGGGACATTCAACGTACTTCACGACGGACACCGCAGACTGATCGAACGTGCATTCGAAATCGGAGACGTCGTATACGTAGGGATAACCTGCGACAGAATGGCTTCCGCATCCAGGAGCGATTATGTCCCTTTGTATCTAAGGAAGGCGGCATTATGCAGTTACCTCGATACTTTGGGACGTTACGAACTGTTTGAGATAGACGATATATACGGTCCGGATGAGATGATGGATGCCGTAGATATTTTGGTAGTCTCGGAGGAAACCGAATCCAATTCGGAGAAAATAAACCAACGGCGTATAAATGCCGGGAAAAATCCGTTGAAAATAGACGTTGTTCCTTTGGTCCCTTCATGCAACGGCGGTAAAATATCATCCTCGGAAATATTGAAGGGCGATTATTCGCGTTCCGGAAAACATGATTGTCTGGATGTGGCGGTAGGTTCTGCAAATCATGTGAAGGTTGAAGCCGTGCGTTCCGTGTTCGAAAGGATTTACGGAGAAGTACGCATCACACCGTGCGATGTCGACAGCGGAGTTCCTCCGCAGCCGTTCGGGGATCAAACACACGAAGGCTCCCTCAACCGTGCTCTTGCGGCGCTTGCCGATCACGACATATCCGTCGGAATAGAAGCAGGGGTTTTTGAGATGCTTGACGGATTGTATGACATTCAGCATTGTTCTATTGTATCTCGCGACGGAAAGAGGACATACGGGCACGGATCCGGTTTCAAATATCCGGACGATGTGGCCGAGCTTGTGCGCAGCGGCCTGACGGTAGGCGATGCGATGCATGAGATTTACGGCGATACGGATATCGGGAGCAAACAGGGTGCAATAGGTCTTCTCAGCAAAGGGCTTTTGGACAGGAAAACCCTTACGGAACAGTCTGTGATGGCTGCGATGATTCCGCGTTTGTACGGTGAATAATATGTTTCAAAGAGAAAGAATGCCGAAAAATTCGCGTTTCCTTTCCGACGAGTCAAAATCCACGGGTGTTTCAGATTACATTATTATGCCCAAGACCGAGGATGAAGTGCGCGAAGTGATGAGAGTAAACAATTCCAAAGGCAATAAAATAGTCATACGCGGACTCGGAACGGGTTTATGCGGAGGCTGCGTTCCGAACGGAGAAGCCGTAATGACGACGGAATATGTTCAGAGTGCCGTCTTTTTGGGCAAGGATGACAGAGGATATTATCTGAGAGTTCCCGCAAGCATTTCAATAGGCGAAATCGGAAAGATCCTTTCCGGAGATTTATCGCATGTGTCCGATGCCACGGACGGAGCCGTTGCATCCATCAAATCCGAAGGTGTAGAATACTTCTATCCAGTCGATCCTACGGAATCCGGAGGTTCACTGGGCGGAAATATAGCAACCAACGCATCCGGTCCGAGAACATACAGATATGGGCCGACAAGAGATTGGGTACGCAGCATTCATGTTGTATTGGCAGACGGATCTCTTTTGGAGATAAAACGCGGAGAAATCAAGGCTGACGGCAGAAGAATGAGTTTTTATGCAGGCCGCAATTATTACTCGTTTGATATACCTTCATATGATTCTGTCGTCGGAATAAAGAGTGCCGTAGGTCCTAAGATCTACGAGAATATGGATTTGATAGATCTTTTCATAGGTTCGGAAGGAATTTTCGGTACCATAACCGAGGCAGAGATATATCTTGCTCCAAAAATTGAGACCTGTTCGTGTATTCTCTTTTTCCCTACGGATTCGGATGCCTTGGATGCCGTCAGAGACATCCGTTCGGATTCCGCCTTAAAACCTGAGTTTATCGAGTATATGGATTGCGGTTCGATAGATTTGATAAGGAGACTGGAGTCATCCGATCCGTACAGATTGGGGATTCCGAAGATTTCCGAAACATTGGGTTCCGCATTGTTTGTCGATATTCCGTCAGAAGATTTCACGGCCGAATGCGAAAAACTTGATGCGATTATGAGGAGGCACAATTCGTCTCTTGACGAATCATGGTGCGGTACCGACGATAAAGATTACAGACGTATGCGCGCTATGCGTCATGCGATACCGAGTTCTATTTTCGAGTATGTTGCGTCATTGAAAAAAGAGATGCCCAAAATCCACAAGATGGGTACAGACATGGCAGTTCCGGACAAATCGTCGGATGAAATGATGGCATTTTATACGGACAGGTTAAGGGAGTCCGGATTGGAATATGTAATATTCGGACATATCGGAAACAATCATCCTCATGTGGAAATTATACTCAAAGACATGGATGATTTTAAAACGGCTTCCGAATTGTATGAATTATTTGCACAAAAAGCCGTATCTTTGGGCGGGTCTCCGTCTGCCGAGCACGGCGTAGGCAAGATTAAGGTCGGTTAT
>CAKQHC010000114.1 GCA_934234005.1 uncultured Methanomassiliicoccales archaeon
AGACGACGGCATTTATGTCGTACCGATCGGATGTTTGGGTTGCTGAGTTTTCTTTATACGTCTATCGACGTTGTGTTATGTCGTCGATAGACGTTATATATTTGAACATATGATACGTGGTTATGACCGACGAATATAAGCCGGTAAAAAAAGCGAATCCTGCGCCTTTGGGCCTCTTGGGATTCGGAATGACTACGGTCCTTCTTTCTTTGCATAATGCAGGATTGACAGATTTGGATAACGTTACTCTTGCTATGGGAATTTTCTGCGGAGGCATGGCTCAGATTATAGCAGGATTGATGGAATACAAAAACGGAAATACTTTCGGAACTACGGCATTTACGTTGTACGGTGTGTTTTGGTTATCTTTGATAGCAGTTAAAGTCGATCTTTTCTCCGCGGGATCATCGGGTACAACTGCAGGGTTGCTGTGTCTTATTTGGGGAATAATGACTTTATTTATGTTCATCGGAACATTGAACGGTCGCAATTCCGCTAAAATTGTGTTCCTCACTTTGACAATAACATTTTTTGTATTGGCGGCAGGAGACATTTCAGGATCGCACGCAATTGTCAATGCAGGCGGATATATAGGACTGTTTTGCGGTCTGTCGGCAATGTATACGGCATTTGCCGAGGTTATATCCGAACAGCACGGAAGAGAATTGCTTCCTTTTTAAAGTGTTTAAACGGGGAGCAATCCCCGTAACTTTTATGTGTGCAGGGCTGTCTGAATTCCTGTCGCATGTACAGGCTTGCAGAAACGGATTCCGAGCATCCTTCAAATAGAATTATATATAAAAATCAGATAGAGATTGGTACCGTCGAGGTCATAAAAATGATCGGTATCACTCAGTCTGGACTACTCCTTCTTATTTGAGTCTAGCTGAGCGGATAGACGGTTTGGTGGTTTTTATGAAGACTAGACAAACCAGTGAGAACGCTAAGAAAATGGAAGAAATGCTTGCAATCAGCCCATTCAACCAGCTTGCGCTCCAGTCCATAGACCACGTCAACAACATCAAGATGTTCGATACGACGTTGAGGGACGGTGAACAGGCTCCTGGTATAGCACTGAGTTCGGAGGATAAAGTGCGTATAGCTCTTGCCCTCGATGATCTCGGTGTAGACATTATGGAAGCAGGTTTCGCGGCATCGTCCGATGTTGAAAAAGAAACTCTGAAAAAAATCGTGGCAGAAAAGCCGCAGTGTACCGTATGCAGTTTGGCCAGATCCGTCAAGGGTGATGTAGATGCCGTCATCGACACGGGTGCCGATTACATCCACACATTCATTGCAACATCCGAACTGCACATGAAGTATAAACTCAAAATGACGCGCGAAGAGGTCAAGGCGAGAGCCGTAGATATGGTCGAATACGCACGCGAACACGGTCTCCAGGTTCAGTTTTCATGCGAGGACGCCACACGTTCGGACCTTGATTTTATGAAAGAGGTCTGTGTGGCCGTCCAGGATGCCGGAGCATGTGCAATCAATCTGCCCGATACCGTAGGTGTTATCGTACCGCAGGGTATGAAATATGTAGTGTCCGAGATGAAGAAGGTACTGAAGGTACCGATTTCTCTGCACTGCCACAACGATATGGGTTTGGCTGTTGCCAATACGCTGGCAGGAGTCGAAGCCGGAGCTGAAATATGTCAGTGTACGGTGAACGGAATCGGAGAACGTACCGGAAACGCATCGCTGGAAGAAGTTGCGCTCAATCTTTTTGCCAATTACGGAATCGAAACCATAGATCTGTCCAAGATAGGTCAGACCTGTAAACTCGTGGAAAGAATAACCGGTTTCCCGATGGCATACAATAAACCGATTGTGGGCAGAAACGCGTTTGCGCACGAATCGGGAATTCATGTACACGGAATCATGAATAATACTGCCACATACGAACCGTTTTTACCGGAGCTTGTGGGTGTCGACAGACACATAGTAATCGGAAAGCATTCGGGCGTGCATTCCGTCAAAGGAAGGCTGGACGCATTAAAGGTCAAATTCCCAGAGGAACACCTGCCTGAATTGATGCAGATGATAAAGGATATCGCCGTTGGCGGAAAAGAGATCGATGATGCAGAATTGCTTGCCATTGCGGACCATGTGCTGTGGAAAAAAGAGAAAACTGCCAAAAGAGTCAATCTCGACAGTATTGCGGTATTTACCGGCAAAGGCATAACTTCTACCGCAACGGTCACAATTCATATTGACGGAGAAGAGCGCATCAATTCTATGACGGGCGTAGGGCCGGTGGATGCGGCCATCAAAGCTATCAGTGGAGCAGTCAATAAGGATATTACTCTCGAAGAGTACAAACTCGCTGCCATTACCGGAAAGAGCGACTCCATATGTGAAGTTACGGTTATGGTGAAGAATGTACAGAATGACGGAAACCTGTCTGTTGGAAAAGCCGTTGGTTTGGACATTGTCCAAACATCCGTTGATGCCACAATGGCTGCAATAAACAGGGATTTTGCAAGAACAGGAAGTGATTGATATGGGAAAAACGATTGCGGAGAAAATTCTTTCCGATAAATCGGGTGTCGATGCGTATGCGGGACAGATTGTCATGGCAAACGTCGATTATGTGATGGTAAACGATGTTACGGGCCCTATTGCATTCCGTGAATATGATAAACTGAAGACCGACAAGATGTACAAGGACCGTATGGTTCTTATTCCGGACCACTACGTTCCGAACAAAGACATAGCATCTGCGGAACAGGCCAAGGAGATGAGGGATTTTGTCAGAAAGCACAATCTCCCGAATTATTACGAAGTGGGAAAGAGCGGCGTTTGCCATCAGCTTATGGTCGAGGAAGGATTTGCGGCACCCGGAAGACTTATAGTCGGTGCCGATTCGCACACATGTACATACGGCGCTTTGAACGCACTTTCAACGGGAATCGGTTCAACGGAAGCTGCGGCTGCATTTGCTACGGGAAGACTCTGGTTCAAAGTACCTGAAACAATCAAAGTTGTTCTGCACGGAAAGTTTAAGAAAAACGTGGGTGGCAAGGACCTTATCATCAAGATTATCACGGATATAGGAGTAGACGGAGCCAATTACAAGGCTTTTGAATTCCACGGGGACGTGTGCAACGTTTCCGTTCCGGACAGATTGGCAATTTCCAACATGGCAATCGAGGCAGGAGGAAAAGCAGGAATATTCCCTTGTGACGATCTTACCCGCGAATACATTAAAGACAGCGTAAGAGGAGAATACAAAGCCGTAGAAGCAGACCCCGACGCAAAATACTGCAGAGTCCTGGAATACAATCTCGACGAACTCGAAGCAATGGTTGCATTCCCGCATTTGCCGTCCAACGGTCACAAAGTCAGGGAGACCGACGTAAAAATCGATCAGGCATATCTCGGATCATGCACCAACGGAAGAATAGAGGATATGAGGATTGCCGCGGAGATCGTGAAAGGAAAGAAAGTACATCCTGATGTCAGATTCCTTGTTGTTCCAGCATCGCAGAAAGTATACAGGTTTTCCTTGACTGCGGTGCCTTCATTTCGGGACCGACGTGCGGCGCCTGTCTCGGCGGATATATGGGCATACTCGCCGCGGGCGAAAGAGCAGTCTCATCTACCAACAGGAACTTTATCGGAAGAATGGGAGACAAGACATCGGAAGTGTATCTTGCAGGCCCCGCAGTCGTGGCTGCATCGGCCATAGCTGGAAAAATAGTGACTCCCGAACAACTGGAGGGACAGTGAATGAAACAGATTACCGGAAAGGTATGGGTTTTCGGCGACAATGTCGATACAGATCAGATAATCCCGGCCGAGAGACTGGTTGCATCAAATCTCGATCATCTGAACGATTTCATATTCGAGAAGGTCAGACCAGGTTTTGCGCAGGAAGTCAAAAAAGGAGACATCCTCATAGCGGGAAAGAATTTCGGATGCGGTTCTTCCAGAGAACACGCTCCCCTTTCGCTTATCGAAGCAGGCTTCTCGTGCATAATTGCGGAATCGTTTGCACGTATATTCTACAGAAACTCCATGAACATCGGGTTGCTTCTTGTGGAATGTAAGGTGGATTCTCCGAAAGAGGGATGCACCGCAACCGTAGATCCTGATAACGGAAAAGTTGTTGTGGACGGAAAAGAGTATTCCTTCCCCCAATACCCTCCGTTTATTACGGAGCTGATCAACGAAGGAGGACTTATGAATCTTGTCAGGGAGGGTAAAATATGAAGCATTTGGCAATTATTCCCGGAGACGGAATCGGCAAAGAAGTAATTGCGGCGGGTATGCAGGTACTCGATGCTGTTTCCGAGATTTCTTCGTTCCAGTATGACGGGGAATTCGTTCCGATCGGTTCCGACCGTTACCTTAAAACAGGCGAATTGCTGACCGATGAAGACATAGCAC
>CAKQHC010000115.1 GCA_934234005.1 uncultured Methanomassiliicoccales archaeon
CAGATGTTCCCCGCGGATGCTCGGTAAACGGAAAATCCGTTTCAGGCGGAGTGGAACTGTCCGACGGGGATATAGTGGCGCTGTCGCCTCTGTCATACTTTAGAATAGATTCTGATGAAAAAAGGCCGGCCGTTTCTCTCGGAGTTCTTTCTTTGATTCCCGACGGTTCCGTAGTTGACGAGAAATATGTATTCAGACACGGTTCCAACCGTTATTTTAACGGAGTATCGCAGGGTTGTATGGCATGTCCGGATGTGAAGATTGTCGGAATACTGGGTGACAGGGAGGCTGTTACGGTGAACCGTATGGTTCTTGCATCCGAATATCTGAGGACGATGAAGGTTCTGAAAGGATGACTATAGATTATTTCACCACATCAGGAGTATTGGATCACAACGACGACTCGTTTGTTGCCATCGAATGTTCAAACGGTTCGGGGCATGTATGGTTGGGTTTGAACGGAGAGGTTGCCGAGAGTACGGTGCGGTTTGAATGCGATGATTTTGTTCTGTGTGCCGTATCTGACGGCGTCGGGTCCTCCGTTAGGGGAGGGAAAGCGAGCTCCATCGTTGTGAAAGAATTGCTTTATGCAATATCCGATGTGGTGGATTCCGACGATTGCGGGAAAGCGTTGCGTGAAACGGTAACTGCAATATCGGATACGGTCATTGAAGATTTGGAATCGGAAGGGAAGGCTACATTGGTCGGATATCTGCAGGTTCGGGGCAGAGGATATGTCTTCAACACTGGAGACAGTGTTGCGGAAGTTTCTGCGGGAGGGATGAAATACAGATCTCTGGAACATAATGTGTGTAATGCTACAGGTTGTTCCCCGGATTCTCCCGATGCCCGCAAACTTACCGAATATATAGGCAAGAAAAATCCCCGCGTGGATGTAGACATTATACCGCAATGCGATACGGCAGCCGTGTATTCGGACGGTTTGTTGATGCAGGATATTTTGAGTTCGGAACTATCGTGCAGAGATTTGGCGGAAAAATCGTTGAAAGAAGGGTCCGAGGACAACATTACTGTATTGGTTTATAAGTCTTATAAACCATAAATCTAATTGGAACCATAGACAGAAGTTTCATCTCAAATAAAAGTATTCTGAAAACCGTAGTAAGATTCTTGGGTAATTGTCGAGTGTGACGCCTTCGGTAAGATTGTTACGCGGTAATCGGGCATTCGCCTTAAAGGGACGCATATCATTCCAAATCCAGATATTTTTTAGAAAGAGAAGAGATAAGGCTTGAAGCATCGTCTGTGATTTTGAATGTTCTGATCCATTTTCCGTTGTTGGATTTCTGCCAGTCGCCTGCGATTATTCCCAAATCCAACAACTGGTCTAAGTTCTTGGATACGGTGGCCCTGCTGATTTTTCCCTCAAAATCCTGTACCAGTTTATTGAAGTATGTCGGCTCGTTCCTTTGGTTGCATCTGTAAATGCGGATTGCAATTTTAAAGTCGCTGGGTAATTTATCCATGATATCGTTTTTGAAGAGGTTTATGTGATATGAAGTATAGTAAATCATACTTCAATATTTTGTTATGCGTTTCGCTCGTTATGACGGTTGCCGTTTTTACAACATTTTTTTTTGCAATAGGCAATTATAACACATTCTATTAATCAAAGAGTGTCATGATGAATCATAACATTTCCAGGCCGGTATACGATATGGGCCAGGCGCCGTATTCGCCCGTATTCCGCCATACGGATCTGCCGGTATACACTACTGTGGAATTCGATTTTTTCAGATGCGTAGCTTTCGACAATAGTTTTTACGGTAGGACTGTAAGCGAACTACACGCAGGCAACCTGCGTGAATGCAGGGCCGAAAACAGGTATTCCGACCTTTTCAAGAATGAGAAGACGTCATACTGGTCCGAAGGTATGTCAGTTGCGAGGTCGGAGGTAAGAAGTCACAGACATTGCAGCAGTTATCTTATGTTTTGGGCTTATGATGATACTTCAAGTACTTTCCGTACGATACCCGACAGTTCCAGATTATATATTATCAACGGAATGGAATTGGGATTCAGTAAAATCCTGTGTAAGTCGGAGAATTCCGTGGAGTTGTTCGAATCGGAGCTGGAAATAATGGATCGTATCAGGTCGGAATCTCCGGACGGCCTTGTATACGATTCCCGCGTCAAACCCAATAATCGCAACTATCTGTTTTTCGAGAGAGGATTCAGGAAATTATCGCTGAGACAGGTGTCGCTGACAATCAGAGAAAACGGCCGTGTCAATAGGAACAGAGTAGCCTGTGCGACATCGTCCGATTATCACCCATCCATAAAGGAATACGGATGGTGTTTCGAGCCCATTGCGAAATTGAAGTTCGATCAAAAGTATCTCGAATCGGAAGAGTATATCAGTCGTAATAATAACTTCAGGCGTAACGACGGTTGTTTTTGAAATGATCTATCGATTATCTCGATTTTAGTTGGATGATTATGCTCTATAAAGATAGTTATTAAGTATTAGAACCCTTGTGTAAGGCACGGGAAACACATAGGTTTACCTATGGGGGAAAGAATATGGTGGACAGACATGGCGCATGACTTCTATTCGGCGGAAGGCATAAGGGAATTGGCCGTAAAGCTCCCGGATCATTTGGAGGAAGCGCTGTCGGTAAGATATGCGCCGGTTGACCGCAAGGGCCGTGTCTGCATGTTCGGCGTAGGAAATTCCGCTATGGCCGGAGACATTATGCAGTCGTATCTGGACGAAGCTTCGGACGAAAATGTTCCGATGATTTCCGACGGGCAGATTCCGGGATGGATCGGTAAAGACGATCATGCAATTCTCATTTCTTATTCCGGAGAGTCAAAAGAGATTCTCTCGTGTTATTCGGCACTTGTGAGACGCGGTTGCATCATACATTGCATCGTCGGGGGAGGACCGCTTCTGGAATATGCGCAGTCCGATGAGGTTGACATAAGGCTGATTCCGCAGGGCGTTTCCTCCAGAGCCGCACTCGGATACACGTTGGGTTATCTTGCCGATTTGATTCAGGCATTGGGTGTTGCGGATGTTGCGGATTATCTGCAGACATGTATTGCGCCTCTGAGAAAATATATTTTCGGAATGTTTGACTGTCCTCTTGTGGACGAAGTGGCGGAAAGTATGGTAGGTAAGATCCCTGCTGTTTATGCCACGACGGATATGCTGCCTATTGCAAAAAGGTGGAGGGCCGACATATACCAGAATTGCGGAATGATTGCATTCTACGGAGAAATGCCCGAATTCGACCATAATGAGATTGTCGGTTGGGCCGATAAGAATGCGCATGTTCCGGATTTGGAGATGTACGTACTGCGCGGAAAGAACGAGCCGGAGATTGTAAAGGTTATCGCAGATTCGATGACCGAGACTCTGGAGACATTCGGCCGTAAGGTGCATACCGTTGCAATATCGCCTGCCGAACCGTTGCTGAGGAACATCTGCGGATGTATAGCGGGAGATTTCCTTACCGCCAGATTGAAGGAGCTGGTACCGTGACGTTGGCCGTTGACGAACAGCTGTTTCATTTCGTGGACGATTTGGAAAAAGCGGTAAAGTACGAGGTTAATCTTTCCGGAGATTTCGATGACATCCTGATGTGCGGAATGGGCGGTTCCGCAATCAGTTCCGATATAGTAGCCGGCCTGTGTTATGAAGGATCCGTTATACCGATTCGCGTGATGAAATTCCCGTTGTTGCCGGAATGGGCGGGAGAGAAGACATTGGTCGTCTGTTCCAGTTATTCCGGAAATACGCAGGAAGTCATATCTGTATACGAGGCTGCGCTGGCAAAAGGATGCACGGTTGTTGTTTTGACATCCGGAGGAATTCTAAAGTCTAAAGCGGTCGGTGACGGAGTGCTGTGTATCGATCTTCCGGATAATATGCACCCGAGGCATTCTATCGGATACATGATCGGATATACTCTGGCAACGGTCAGAGCGGCCGGCGGTCCGGATCTGTCGGATGAAATACTCGGCTGCATACCGTCGTTGAGAGTTTACCGCGATAAAGTATGCAATCCCGGTGACGGAAGAGCATGGGAGATGGCTCTGAGTTTCAAAGACAGGCTTCCTATAATTTTATCAGACGAACTGATGAAACCCATTGCACTGAGATGGAAAACACAGATCAACGAGAACGCCAAGAACGTGGCGTTTAACAACGAGATGCAGGAATTCAACACATGCGCTATAGACGCGTGGAAGAAAGTGCAGAATATCAACTGCGGTCTTTTGATTCTTCAGGACGGTACGGGAAATCCCGACGGTTC
>CAKQHC010000116.1 GCA_934234005.1 uncultured Methanomassiliicoccales archaeon
TTACAGTTATTCATTCGCGGGTTGGTCGCCCGAAGTCATAAACGTTACCGGAAATGCGGAATATCACGCTACATTCATACCTTCAATACTGAGTTATACAGTAATTTGGAAAGACGATAGCGGAAACGTAATCGGTATAGATTATGATATGAAATATGGTCAGACTCCTTCGTTTGATGAAACCAAAATATCCAAAGAACCGTCTGCCCAATACACATATGTATTCTCAGGATGGTATCCTGAGATTGCTCCGATTAAGGGAAATATAACATATGTCGCCATGTTTGAATCCGTTGTAAACAGTTATTCTGTCATTTGGAAGAATTATGACGATACTGTTCTTGAAACAGATACAGAAAAATTCGGTACAACTCCTATGTATGACGGATTAACGCCCATAAGGGAAAGTAATGCCCAATACACTTATTCATTTATAGGGTGGGATTCCGAGTTATCCAGTATATCGTGTGATGTGGTATATACTGCAAAGTTTGACAGAATTGTGAATACATATTGTGTCTCATGGGTAGATGGGGATTCGGTATTATATTCAGTTATTCTTCCTTACGGCAGTATGCCCGTGTACAACGGAAATGTACCCGCAAGAGAATCTACGCTTGAATATGCATATTCATTCGTCGGTTGGTCTTCGGAAATTGTTCCCGTTACTTGTGATGTTACATACAATGCTGTATTTTCGGCATCCAAGATAGGGTACAATATCACATGGATTGATGAAGACGGAAAGGTAATTTCTGTGAATTACGGGGTTGAATACGGAGCCAGGCCTGTGTTTTCCGGATCTTCGCCTGAGAAAGGCTCCGATTCTCAATACACATACGCGTTTGCAGGCTGGTATCCTGAAGTCGCAAAGGTAGCCGGTGATGCAATTTATAAAGCTACATATACTTCTTCTTTGAACGAATACAGAATTGTTTGGAAGAACTTCGACGGCAGCATATTGGAAGAGGATTCCGCACCGTACGGATCATCGCCGAGATTTGACGGAGTACTTCCTGTCAAAGCATCCACCGCCCAATACACATACACATTCTCCGGATGGGATTCCGAATTGGAAGCTGTGAAATCCGACAAGACATATACCGCAACATTTGCCAGTTCAGTTAACACATACACAGTATCGTGGATTAACGGCGACGAAATTCTGTATACGTCTGCATTGGAATACGGCATGCTTCCGTCGTTCAACGGGGCAGTTCCCGTAAAGGATTCCGACGGAGTTTACAGTTATTCATTCGCGGGTTGGTCGCCCGAAGTCATAAACGTTACCGGAAATGCGGAATATCACGCTACATTCACATCTTCTAAATTACTATATGTGGTTACATGGAAGAATGATGACGGTTCGATTTTAGAAGTCGATCATGATGTTACGTATGGTGCTGTTCCGGTATATGACGGAACTGCTCCCACAAAAAAGAGCGATTCAAAATACACATACATGTTCTCCGGTTGGTCACCGTCAATGTCTGCCGTTACCGGTGATGTTACATACACAGCGATTTATTCAAAGACGTTCGTAAACTACACTGTTGCATGGTTAAACGAAGACGGTGCGGTAATATTGATTGACAGTACGGCACATTATGGCGATGTTATAACGTATTCTGGCGATACCCCAACTAAAGAACCGAGTTCATATTTCGAATATACATTCCTAAGATGGAACGGATTCCTTGAGGGAATGCTTGTTACGGAAAACATCACATTCACTGCGGTATTTGAAGATAGACAGGTGTTTTATCCCATTACATTCATTCAATACAACGGAGAGAAGACCACTCTTCTCTACAAACACGGCGATTCGTATGTGGAGGAACCCGATGCGTATTACGGAACTCCCGCGGGATGTATCGCATATTGGGAGCCGTATTACCTCAACGAAGATCTTGACAATACTGTGCATGTGATTGTAGAATCATATCTCGATTACGGATATATCGATGCACCTGTTCAGAAAACAGATGTCGGCATTGATTCTTCGATAAGAAATCAGATTCTTGCCGTTACGGGAATTAACTCAAATATCAATAAACTCCACCAGCATCAGGGATTGAATTTGGAAATACAGATTCCCAATACGACTTTGGACGGAAGAACAATCGATGCAATATTACGCATCAGTGACGATTCCGTAAGCAAAATTGTTTTCGGAGAGAACATCAGGTATATTTCGGAGGGGGCCTTCGAGAACTGTAAGAGTCTTTCGGGATTCGAAGTTACGGGAGGATCGTATTACAAATCATTAAACGGAGCTCTGCTGACTTATTCTGGAGAGTCCCTTGTATGTCTGCCTTCCGTCGGAGAATCATACACCATTCCGGACACGGTAAAAGAAATCCTCAATGCTGCCATACAGGGCAGCGTTTCCGTTATTTATCTGGATTCCAACAAAGGAATGATTATGTTTGCAAACGGTGCCAACATATCGGGTAACGATATCGAACTCAGAACACTAAATGAAACTACGGAACTGTCATTCAATTCTCTTATGACAAATAACGAGTCTGTATCGTTGGACATCATACCTCACGATTTATACGGAGACCAAAGCGGGGACATGATCTACATTGTAATGATTGTTGCAGGAATCGCAATACTGGTGCAGTTTATTGCAGCATATCGCCCGAATATACTGGGAAACAAACATACGTGGACGTTCATTGCACCGTTATCGATTGTAGCATTTTCGATGTTTGTATATTCAATCGTAGAGACTGTTGGACATGATACGGATGTTTATTTCACCGGACTCGTAGGAATTTGGTTTGTTGCGGGAATTCTGTCAACGGTGGTTACTCTTGTTGTTTACATTACCACAAACAGATTCAGGAACGAATCATTTGTCAACAGGAAATGGAGGACGGCAACGCTGATGTCCTCTGTTATCAGCATCATCGGAGCCGTTATGATTATTCTCGCATCTTTCGGAAACATTGCGCGTATATCCGATGTTATGGCACCTCAGTTGATCGTTCTGTCTGTGATGATTATACTCGCCAATGTTTTGGCCGTAATGGCTTCGAAGAAAATATTTGCCGAAGTAAAGTACAGTCAGGAGCATTTTACAATAAATAAGGAATGAAAGGAGGAATCCGAATGGCATTGGGAAAGAGATCGCTGATGAACGAACACATGATTGCTGTTTTGAACAAAGTTTCCAGTATGGACCCCGCTCCCGTTCAGAAAAGTTATCTGTATTACAGTCAGGCCGAGAAGGAATCCGTCGATTACATGATATCCGTCGATTTGCTTAAAGAGGCAACTTATTTGGATTCTGAAGGCAAAGAGAAGAAAGGATACGTTCTCGGAGATTTCGGAAGGGATGTGGCCAAAGACATAATATCCCTTCAGATGAGGCTGAATCTTCAGGAACGGATATGCGAGGATCCGGAGAAACAGGAGGTTGCCAAGCAATTCATGATGTTGAGGCGCGATTACAATACGGCCGTTGACGAAGGGTCCCATCAGGTTGCCGAATCGTTGAAGAGGGGCATGGAACAGGCCGAGAAAATAATCATGGACGAGTTCCAAGATACCGTTGATCAGCAGATCAAAGAACTGGACGAGCGCGGAAACAGGAAGATGGAAACCATCAATAAGTGGAAGCAACAGAAAAAAGGCCTGTGAGAATTACGAATTAGATTAACTAATAAATATAAAAACACTATTCAAAATTTAGAGTAAGGTGAATGTAATGTTCGGAAGAAAAAAGAAGGAGGAGGAACCTCAGATAACGGAAGAGGTCAAAAAACCTCAGGCGGTATATGCCGGAAGCGACGAAGGCTCCAATGTTATTGTCGGAGAGCAAAACGATCCCAACAGAATAGTAGTAATGAAACAGTCTTATGTCGGAATTCCCGACAGGGACTTTAAGTTCTCCGTTGAGGAATATTTGATGTCTGTTGTATACACCGAAGACACGGGATATATAGACGAGTACCTGACAGATCCCGTCAGGCCTTCCAAATACTGGACTAAGAAGCTGTTCGGTTACAAACCAGTTGATGTTTCCGTGCTGTCTTTCAGCGATCAGCCTTTTACC
>CAKQHC010000117.1 GCA_934234005.1 uncultured Methanomassiliicoccales archaeon
ATTCTGACATATTACGGACATCCGGAAAAGTTCGCAGAAGCTAAAGAATGGTACGACGGATACAGATTCGGTAATGCGGAAATATACAATCCGTGGAGCATTTTCTCGTATGTGCATGACGGCTTTGAACCGGGAACATATTGGATAAATACCAGCAACAATAACATCATTTACACTCTGATTGACAACGCCACAAACGAAGTTTATCAGAACCTTACAAACATTGCCAACGGAGAGAAAGTTACCGCCAGACTGAACCCTGCCATTTCCATGAGGGAAATGAATTCGAAGCCGAATACAATATACTCCGTTATGGCAGCCTCCGGATATCTGAATGCCGTTCCGATCAGAAAAAAGAATGCGGAAGACGACGAATTGTATACAATATCTATTCCGAACAAGGAAGTGCGTAAGACATTCTCGTCAATGATGATTGACAGAATATTCGACGATGGGTCTGATTCATTCAAGGATATGTTTGATGCCATTAAAGCAGGCGATGCACCGAACGTAGAGAAGAATATGAAAGATCTGTTCTACAGCAAGGTTCCCTCTATTGTTCTGAAAGACGAAGGGGACTATCAGTTGATAGTCGCATCCGCAGCCATGAGCAGTATGGGAGACTACAAAGTTTATCTGGAAGAAGAAGCCGGAAACGGAAGAGCCGACATAATAATGAAACACAACCGTCCCGGACTTCCGGACATTGTAATCGAATTCAAGAAAAGCAAATCCAAATCGGACGACGAAGAAGCCCAACTTAAAGAAGCCGAAGCGGCGATAGAGCAGATCAAAAACAGAGAATACTCTTACGGGCTCGGCAAGAATCTGATTCTGTACGGAGTCTGCTTTAACGGCAAAAGACCGAAAGTTGTTATGGAGCAGACTTCCGAATAATTTTACATCGGATGTGACGTATGTTACCGATGACAAAACATTGTTTTGAATCGGCAGGGCAGGATTGCGGACATTTCCAGAATATGTATCGCACGCCTTAATTACAAGGTCGCTTTAACATAAATTATGATAATCGTAGGCGGTTCCTCTTCCAGGGATCTGGCCAGAGATCTGGCCAACATTCTCGGAACGAAGTACGTTCAGGCAGCTTCCACCAAATTTCCGGATGGAGAAAATTACACGAGAATCGACGAAGAATCTCTCGAAGACGATGTTGTGATAGTACAGAACACGTACCCCGACAGCAACATTATCGAGATGTTTTTGCTTCAGGATGCCGTCAGAAGGCTCGGAGCGAAATCCATCACTCTCGTAATCCCGTATTTCGGATATGCCAGACAGGACCGCGTATTCAAAAACGGAGAGCCGGAATCCGCCAAAATAATGGCACAGCACCTTAATTTCAACTGTGACCGCGTGATAACGATAGATATCCACAAAGAGGCGGTGTTGGATTATTTCACATGCCCCCATTGCGACCTCAAAGCTGCGGAATCGATAGCCGAATATTTTAAGACCAGAGGAATCGACATTGTCCTTTCGCCCGATATCGGTGCCGCAGGCCGTGCCAAGGACGTAGGAACGAGAATGGGACTGCCCTACGACCATCTTCAGAAGACCCGCCTGTCCGGAACCGAAGTGAGAATTGCACCCGCAACCATGGACGTCGAAGGAAAATCCGTGTTGATTGTCGATGATATGATTTCTACCGGCGGTACGATTATCGCAGCTGCGGCCGCACTCCGCGAAGCAGGCGCACGTTCGGTATCGGTGGCATGCACGCACGGCGTTTTCGTCAACAATGCCATATGCAACCTTACAGGCAGTTCGTTAGATACAGTTCTCTGTTGCAACACTTTGGAGAATGAATTGTCCCACATATCTGTGGCACCCATAATCGCAAACGCACTGAGGAAGGTATGAATATGTCTCTGAAAGAAGACAACTTTTCGGACTGGTATCTGGATATTGTCGAGAAAGCGAATCTTTCCGACAAGAGATACCCCATTAAAGGAATGAATGTCTGGACTCCGTACGGATGGAAAATCATGAGGCAGATCGATTCCTTCATCCGCGAGGAATTCGATGCTACCGAACATGACGAAGTATGTTTCCCTCTGCTCATTCCGGAGACCGAATTCGCAAAAGAAAAGGATCACATCAAGGGATTCGACTCCGAAGTATACTGGGTAACGCATGCCGGTCTGGACGAACTCGACGTCAGGCTTGTGGTAAGGCCCACTTCCGAGACTGCGATGTATCCTATGTTTTCGTTATGGGTAAGATCCCACCAGGACCTTCCGCTGAAAACATACCAGATTGTAAACACGTTCCGTTATGAGACCAAGCAGACCCGCCCGTTTATCAGGGTCCGCGAAATCCACTTTTTCGAATCCCATACATGCCACGTATCCGAAGAAGATGCCCAGAAACAGGTAGAGGAAGACATAGAAATTCTGGCCAGGATTGCAAAGAAAATCTGTCTGCCTTACACTCTGCTGGTAAGGACCGAATGGGACAAATTCCCCGGTGCGCACTATACCGTGGGTATCGACACTTCTATGCCGAACGGAAGAACCCTTCAGATGGGTTCGATCCACCATTACAGAACCAACTTCTCCGTTCCGTACAACATTACATACGAGGACGAGAACGGTGAACACAAGTATGTTCACCAGACAACGTTCGGAATGTCCGAGCGTCTCGTGGGTGCGCTCATAGGAGTACACGGGGACGACAAAGGACTTGTCGTACCTCCGGGAATCGCGCCGTTCCAGATTGTCATAATCCCTATATTGTCCAAAAAGAACACCGAGGAAGTTTCGGCCGCATGCGTCTCTCTGAGGAACATACTGGTCAAAGCAGGATTCCGCGTAAAGCTCGATGACCGTAACGACCGCCCCGGAAGCAAATATTACGATTGGGAGATCAAAGGGGTTCCGCTTAGGCTGGAACTGGGTGCCAGAGACATGGAAAACGGAGTCGTGGCATTCGCCAGAAGGGATACCGGAGACAAAGGTACGATCGATGTCAACGACATAGTTCCGGGAGTCGGAATGCTTCTCGACGATATCTCCGAGAACATGTACAACAAAGCCAACGAGATTCAGAAGTCGCGTATTCAGGACATCGATTCCGTCGAGAACCTGCCGCAGGACAAGATTCTCAGATTCGGATGGTGCGGTTGCGAAGACTGCGGCCATAAATTTGAGGATACGTACGGATTCAAGATTCTCGGAACGCCGTATCACCCCGAGAAATTCGAAGGCAAATGCATTATGTGCGGCAAACCTGTGGACAAACCGGCTTACGCTGCCCATACAATGTAATTTTTTGATAATTCTGTCACGGTTCCGGCCGTGGCAGAATTTACCGGACGGGTACGCATGTCTTTGGTTATGGTGCTGTCATGCATTTTGCTGGCACCGTTTATATTTGCCTGTGCGGTCATACTCGTTGGTTTGGACAATGTAAGACGCAATCGCTGATATTCACAGTATTTACTGCATATCACGACACGGGCGATAACTAAGCGTTTTATTTCACATCATTTTTGTTGTTTGTTATTGCCGCTTATCAATATTCTTTTGACAATCGAAATCATATGCAAATGATGTTATAAACAGATTCACAATAGAAAGTACCGACCGCATTGAAAATTGTCTTAGTCTGTATCGGGGAAAGATTCCGAAAGCTGTTATCGGAACAATAAACTGTCGATTTGTGAAAGTATTTGTTGTAACGGCATAACTGCCGGAGATCCGTTTCAATCGACAACACAATGCATGCATTGAATACATCGCCAGATTTAATAAATCGGAAAAAGATGAAGCTTCATGAAACAGATTGATGCAGGAGGTTTGTCATTTCAGGATTTACACGATGAAGGCATGTACTATGTCGACAAAACATTGCTGATTAAGGACATTTTAGATACAAACGTCCGTGGCAGATATCTTTTCACGCGTCCCCGCAGGTTCGGCAAGACTACCAATCTGTCCATGCTGGACGCTTTCTTCAACATAGAATA
>CAKQHC010000118.1 GCA_934234005.1 uncultured Methanomassiliicoccales archaeon
TGTTTTCCTTTGGATACGAGATAAGCCACGCTGTTTTGGATTATATCCAGGTTTTCGTCCAGGTTTATTCTTAAAGCTTCTTTTACCTGAAAATCCCATGCTTTGCCGAATATACAACACCATTCCGTACGGCATTCGGCAAGTGCTTTAAGCCCTTTATCGTCTTCCGGGAGGACGCCGTGTTTGTGTGTACTGCCAAATGCGACAAGTCTGCAGTTCCCGCTTGTTTCCGCTTTGGAAAAGAAATCATCATCGCGCGGGTTGGATCCGGGCCATCCCCCTTCTACAAAATCCATTTCGAACGCATCGAGTCTTTTCAATATATCCAATTTATCTTCGCAGGAGAAAGATATACCCTCAGTTTGGGAACCGTCTCTTAAAGTTGTGTCGAATAACCATATGCGGTCCGCATCACTGATCATAGTCTCTCGTCCATAATGGCAATCAAATCGCTTAGGATGGCAGATGCAGTTTCGAGGCGTCCTGCGCCGCGTCCCGTGACGGTTATAGGTCCGGCAAGATCGGATTTAATCTGTGCGACATTCAAAGTTCCGGATACGCTTAACGGGTGTCCTTTGGGCACCAGTCTCGGCGATACTTCCAGTTTGGTATCGGATACTTCCACAATCAATCTGATGACCATGTTGCGCGATGCGGCCATCGCTATGGCTTCTTCCGTAATCGAAGTTATTCCGGTTATGTCTACATCTGAAAATGATACGTTTCTGTTGAATACAGAATTGGCAACAATAACAGCCTTACATGCGCTGTCGTATCCTTCTATGTCATTAGTCGGATCGGTTTCGGCATAGCCCATTTGCTGTGCTTCTTTTAACGCCTGTTCAAACGGTTGGCCTTTATCCATCTTACTGAGAATGAAGTTGCATGTGCCGTTGAATATTCCCCGTATCGATTTTATATTCTCTCCTTTCAGATTTTCATGGCAGAGGTTGATTATGGGCATAGCTCCGCCTACAGATCCTTCGAATCTGAATTTGCAATGTTTTTCTTTTGCGAGAGATATGAGTTCATTGAATTTCAAAGCAAGCGGACCTTTGTTGACAGTTATCACATCTTTGCCGCATTCCAGCGCATGTCTGATATTGATAAGGCCGACGCCGCCGGTTTTTGCATCGGTGGGACTCACTTCGACTAAAATATCATAGTCGACGGAGTCGAGTGCGGCAATCGAATCTGTGTAAACATTGTCTCCTACTTTTCCGGTGCTTTTCTTTTTTTCCACCAAATCCAGAGGATTAAATCCGTTTTCGCATATAGCATATGTTTTGGAATCCATGACTCCTACAATCTTTACATCTTTGCCGTATTTTTCATTGAAGAAGTTCTTCCTGGAAGCTATCACTTCCGCGAAACCCTGTCCTACGGTTCCGAAACCACAGATGAAGATTTTTGTCATTTAAATCCCTCTCACATAGGTTATGTTGGATTTTTTGCACTCGTGACGGAGGAAATTTTCCAGTTTGTCCAGACTGTCTTCATCTCCGGTTTTTATGGAGATCATGGCGGTACGGTTGCATCCGTTGCCGCTTTTCGATGAATATCTGACATCCATGTTGAGGATATTTGCATTTTTAGAAGCTTCTTTCATTAAGTCTTCTACGTACAATGCATCAAAATTCCCTATGAGCAGATACTCCATGGGGAATGTTTTGCAGACAGATCCAATTCTGGAGATGATGACATCTTTGGATTTCCAAATGTTCTGGAGAGCTTCCAGTTGTTTTTCGCATTCCACTTCGAATGTAACGTTCAGACAGATTCTGTGATTGACAATCTGCTCTCTGTTATGGACTACTCCCATGATGTTCCCGTCGACGAGAGATATGGGTTCCAGAGAACCGACCAGCTGGCCGGGTAAATCCTTTACGTATAAATCGGCGTTTACTATCATAAGCGTACCAACATCCAGTCATCCGTTTTGTTATATAATAAATAAACGCGCGCACGTAACGGCTGAAAAACGAAATCGCTGTAATCGGGATAGAAGCGCCGAGGGGGAGATTTGAACTCCCGAGGGAAAGTTCCCACGAGCTTTCCAGGCTCGCGCCTTACCGGGCTGGGCCACCTCGGCTTCGTAACCGAGACAATTTATCATTACATAAAAACCTTTGTTTCAGAAAGTTGTCCGTCGGTATTTAAAAGTCTCAAACCAATCGATATCTTTACGATAATCGGACAAATGTCTTCTGATTTCTCTGCATTTTTTCAGGTAACCGAGGTCCACATGCATGGTTGAGACACACTCTTCGGTTCCGCAAGACGCTATGCATTGTCCCAAAGGATCAAAACCGCGGGAACACCCGTGCATTTCCATGCCGTTGATGTTGCCGATGTTGTTTACGAATACTTCGTATGTAACGTTCTCAAGTGCGCGGCTTGGCAGAACTGTGTCAAAATATGGTTTGGATTGTACAGCGGATGCAGAAATACATATGTTTATGTCGGTCCCGTTCAGAGAATAATGGCGGAACAGTTCTGGAAAGAATATGTCGTAGCATATTCCGAAACCGATGTGAAGGCCCATAAAAGTGCCGATTGCCGGATGATTGCCTCTTGTAAACATATTTTCGGAATATATTCCAAAGCTGGCCAGATGAATCTTGTCATACCATGTTGTGACATCTGGCGTAATCATGGCCAGACTATTGTACACATCTTCTTTATGGAAACGCGGCGTACCTAAAATTACGGCTTTGCCTGTACATTCGGCTGTTTTCTCCACATGTTTTACGGCCATTTCCGTTTCAAAACGGTTTGGTAAAGATCCATATCCAGATAAGAACATCTCCGGAAACACAATCATGTCTGCTTCGGTTTTTTCCAGTATCGACGATATTCTCATCCCGTTGGTTTCAGGATGTCCTTCAGACGGACGGAGCTGGCACAGAAGAATGTCCATATAAGCAGATTAAAAGATAGGGATTTAATATGTTTCTGGATGATTTTTCCCTGTACGAATTCATACAGTAAAAGATTATAATGGGTTATGCAGTTAGAAACCATGTGTCCGGATGTACAATACCTAACATAACATTGGATGATGTGAACAATTTAAAGTCGTTTATTAAAGATGCAATTGAAAGCATAGGGTGCGACGGAGCGGTGATAGGTTTGAGCGGAGGGATAGATTCCGCTGTAGTGACAAAGCTGTGTGTCGACGCACTCGGCCCCGATAAAGTAATCAATATTTTCATGCCGTCACGGGTAACACCTGCGGAAGATTATAAAGCAACTGCGGAAATGAGTAAAGCATGGGGTACTGAATACAAAGTTGTTGATATTGCACCGGCCGTAGATGCCTTGGGTGCAGTGCTTTTAAAAGATGAGGAAACACCTCTGGATCGCGGAAATATTTCTGCAAGATGCAGAATGATTGTGCTGTATAATGTTGCAAAACGTATGAACCGCATTGTCATGGGAACATCCAACCAAAGCGAAATCATGATGGGATACTTTACCAAATTCGGTGATGGTGCATGTGATGTCACTCCTTTGGCAAACATGTATAAAACAGAGGTTAGGCAGATTGCTAAATTAATAGGCATTCCGGAAGCAATAATAGCAAAACCCCCTTCAGCAGGGCTGTGGGAAGGTCAGACTGACGAATGCGATATGGGAATAACTTATGCTGATTTGGATAGCATATTATACGGAATGGAGAATGGATTGTCCGATTCCAAAATTTCTGTAGAAACCGGAATCTCGCTGGATGAAGTAACAAACATTCACAAGCGTGTTGTTTCAATGGAACATAAAAGAATGCCTGCGTTGCGTCCCAGTGATTTTTGAAGTAAGAGATAAATTTAAATATTACACCCATATTTCAAGAGTTGTTGCTCCTGTAGTGTAGCGGCCAATCATGAAGCCCTCTCGAGGCTTCGACAC
>CAKQHC010000119.1 GCA_934234005.1 uncultured Methanomassiliicoccales archaeon
GAAATCGTGGGGAATCTGCACAAGGATGCCTGCTCCGTCTCCGGTTTTGCCGTCGCCGTTCTCCGCACCCCTGTGCGCCATGTTCTCCAGCAACCTGAGCCCGTATTCCACAATACGGTGCTCCTTGTGTCCGTCGATATTGACGGCCATGCCCACTCCGCATGCGTCGTGTTCGTTGGCCGGATTGTAAAGGCCTTGCGATTCCCCGTTCATGTTTATTCCTCAGCGTATGAAGAGAAGTTCTCTGTACTTGGGCAGAGGCCACATGTCGTCATCGACAATCATTTCCAGGGCGTCGACATGCTCGCGTATCTTCTCGAGATACGGAACAACCTTGTCATGGAATGCAATAGCCTTCTCACGCTCGCACTCTATGGCAGCCACACCGTCGCACACGTTCTCCATCTCGTCGGAAAGGGTGCGTGCCTGTTCCATGTGCATTGCAATGTCCTTGATTGTCTTGATTTCGCTGTCTGCAAGCGCCTTATACTCCTTCTCGGAGAAGATTTCCTTCATCTTGGACACGTTGTCGAGCAGAATAGACTCGTATCTCGTGGCAACGGGAAGAATGTGGTTGGCGGTAAGATCGGCAAGAATTCTGACTTCGATTTCAATCTTCTTGGAGTAGATTTCCCAGTTGATTTCGCTCCTGGCCTTGAGCTCCACGTCGGTCATGACTCCGACATCCTTGTAGAGGGCGACAGTCTTGTCCGATATGATTGCATCATATGACAGAGGAGCACTGGTCTCGCAGTCGAGTCCGCGGCGGGCAGCCTCGGCCTTCCATTCGTCGGAATAACCGTTTCCGTCGAAACAGACGTTACGGCATGCCTTGTACGTCTCACGGGTCTCGTTCAGTACTGCATCCAAAGGCTTCTCACCGTTAGCAATTCTTGCATCGACGGCCGTCTTGAACTGCTTAAGCTGGTATGCCAAAATCGTGTTGAGTACGGTAATGGCACTGGAACAGTTGGCTGACGAACCTACTGCCCTGAACTCGAACCTGTTACCGGTAAACGCGAACGGAGACGTTCTGTTCCTGTCGGTGTTGTCTATCAGAAGCTGGGGGATCTTCGGGATTCCGAGATCATATCTGGACTTACCCTTGATGTCTACCATTCCTTCGGATTCCAGCAGTTCGTTGAACGCAGCGGTAACCTGCGTACCCAAGAATGAAGATATAATTGCAGGAGGGGCCTCGTTGGCACCGAGTCTGTGTGCATTTGTTGCCGTAAGAACGGATGCCTTAAGCAGAGCATTGTTGTCATAAACGGCCTTAAGCGTATTGGCCATGAAACAAAGGAACCTGAGGTTCTCCTTCTTGTCCTTTCCCGGAGACATCAGTCCGATTCCGGATTCTGTTCCGATGGACCAGTTGCAGTGCTTTCCGGAACCGTTCACTCCCGCAAACGGCTTCTCATGCAGAAGTACCTTGAATCCGTGCTTCTCGGCAACAATCTTCATGAGTCCCATGAGAGTAAGGTTGTGGTCTATTGCAAGGTTTGCCTGCTCAAAAACAGGTGCAACCTCAAACTGGTTGGGTGCGACCTCGTTGTGTCTGGTCTTCAGCGGTATTCCAAGCTTGTAACACTCGAATTCGAGATCCTTCATGAATTCCTTGACACGTCCGGGAATGGAACCGAAATAATGGTCCTCAAGCTGCTGGTTCTTGGCAGAGTTGTGTCCTACAAGGGTCCTCTCGGCCATGATGAGATCAGGGCGCTGTGCATACAGTGCTGCATCCACAAGGAAGTATTCCTGTTCCCATCCGAGATAGGAAAATACACGGTCGCCCTTGATTCCGAAATATTTCAGAACTTCTTCCGCTGCATTGGCAACGGCATTTTCCGACTTAAGAAGGGGTGTCTTGAAATCAAGTGCCTCTCCGGTGTAAGAAATAAACACAGTAGGAATGCACAGGCAATCGCCCATAATGAATGCCGGAGACGAAGGATCCCATGCGGTATATCCTCTGGCTTCGAATGTGTTCCTCAGACCTCCGCTGGGGAACGAAGATGCATCCGGCTCCTGCTGGCAAAGGAGCTTTCCGGTGAATTCTTCTATGGATTCACCCTTTCCGTAGGGTTCCGCAAAAGAATCGTGCTTCTCTGCGGTACCTCCGTTGAGTGGCTGGAACCAATGGGTATAATGGGTGGCGCCCATATCCATAGCCCAACGCTTCATTCCGGCTGCGACGTGCTCAGCAGTTTCCCTGTCGAGAGTCACACCCTGTTCTATGGATTCGTAAATCTTCTGCCTAGTGTCCGCAGAAAGATATTTTCTCATGTTCTTTCTGTTGAACACATTGCATCCGTAATACTCGGAAGTGCACGATGCAGGAGGCGTCGCCACGACAGTCTCCCTCATGAATGCTTCCTCGACCGCTCTGAACCTGCTGTTGGTCATGATAACCCGATTGGACAGATGTATTTAATATATTTTTCGTACAATGTTGGATAAAACGTGGATGTAAACGGCATTTATTAGACAAATGTCTAATGAAATTTATCAAAAATGACGAATATTATTTGAAAAACTGCTAAACGCGCGATATCATGCTCAAACGTACAAACAACGGAATTGAAAAAGTTCAGAGAATATAATTGCCTGGTCGACAACTGATATGAATAACATCATTTCGATGATCTTGTTCAAACCACAAAGCTAATGTAGTATGTTTTAGACAACTGCATCCACTGAATCTTTTTAAATGGAGAACAACAATAACTATTGCTTCATGAATAAAGAAGCGGAGGAATTCAAATTGCTGATACCTCAGACGGGAATCGAATATTTCTGGGAAATCCGCAGCGGAAGATACTACTATGTTGACAAATCCGAGCTTATTTCGGATATCGTCGACGACGGAAACAAGGTATATCTTTTCACCAGACCGAGACGTTTCGGAAAGACCCTCAACCTGTCGATGATTGATGCATTCTTCAACATGAAATACAAAGGAAACACATGGTTCGACGGCCTGAAAGTTCAGGAACACGAGAACTGCATGAAACTGATGAACACGTTTCCGGTAATTGCCATATCGATGAAAGACATGGATACGGAGGATTTTAACGAATTTATATCCGATTTTTCCCAGAAAATAAGTTCGTTGTTTGGTGATTTCAATTATCTTGCCGATTCGGATAAAATTGATTTTGTTAACAGGAATCTGTTCATGAAACTGTGGACTAAAACCTCGGATAAATCAGAACTGAAAAGTTCCTTGCTGATTCTTTGTAAAATAATCAAACTTCACCATGGTGTAAAGCCCATCGTACTGATTGACGAATACGACAATCCTATCAACAGTTCGTTTAACAAAGACACTTACGAACACATTCTATCGTTCCTGAAAGGATTCTATTCGTCTACTCTCAAAGGCAACGAACACATGAGTTTCGCCGTTGTTACGGGAATAATGCAGATTGCCAAAGAGAGTATATTTTCCGGATTGAACAATCTCAGTGTAAACAATATTTTCACCGAAGATTTTGACGAGAGATACGGATTTACCGAATCTGAAGTAAAAGAAATCCTGACATATTACGGACACCCTGAAAAATTCGCGGTAGCCAAAGAATGGTATGACGGATACAGATTCGGAAACGCAGAGATATACAATCCGTGGAGCATTTTCTCGTATGTATATTTTAATTTCAAAGCGAAAGCATATTGGATAAACACCAGCAGCAACGACATCATTTACACGCTGATTGACAACGCCACCGACGAAGTCTATCAGAATCTGACAAGCATCGCCAACGGAGAGAAAGTTACCGCCAGGCTGAACCCCGCTATTTCAAT
>CAKQHC010000120.1 GCA_934234005.1 uncultured Methanomassiliicoccales archaeon
TTCTTCAGTTTCATGCAGTTCTCGTGTTCCTGAACTTTCAGGCCGTCGAACCACGTGTTTCCTTTGTATTTCATGTTGAAGAATGCATCGATCATCGACAGGTTGAGCGATTTTCCGAAACGTCTCGGTCTGGTGAACAGATAAACTTCGTTTTTGTCATCAACGATATCAGAAATGAGTTCCGATTTGTCGACGTAATAATACTCGCCGTTACGGATCTTTTTGAAATCATCGATTCCTGTCTGCGGTACCTTCAATCTGAATTCCTCCGCTTCTTTATTCATGAAGCAATAGTTATTGTTGTTCTCTATTTAAAAAGATTCAGTGGATGCAGTCGGTGAAAAACTGCATCGGTAAGTTTTGGACATTTGTAAGCGGAACTAATGAAATTGCGTAGATAATCGATTCTGACATACACCGTCTTAATGAATCATAACTGCCCGAATAATTCCCGCATACATACGCCGTACGCAGACAGAAAGAATATTAAGCAACAAACTTCGGTTTTACATAGCAATTGAAGAGAACTCTCTACTGACGTAATCCGAATTTCGACTGCTTCTTCAATAAAAAAAAGTTTTCTGGCAAATGCCAGAATAATATTTTCAGGTGCGTCTTATAAAGATAAACGCACAACCTGCCAATACAACGACTGCTGCAACCCCGGCTATTTGCATTATCGGAAACTCGCTATCGTCGGAATCAACGGAATTGTCTTCTGGATCTGTGGAATCTTTATCTCCGGGATTGGCGGAGTCGTCAAAGTAGATTAATTTCACATTTCCCTTCTGTGCAGCATCGGAAATTACCATGTCATCCGAAGCATTAACCTGTATCGTGTGTTCAGCATCATCGGAAAAGCATATCGAATGAAATTCAAAGCCTATAACCGCACCGTCATGAATCTTTATCGTTTTCAAAGAAGAACAATCAAGAAATGCGGACGACTGTATGCGGACTACTGCGTTATCTGAAAATTCGATTGTTTCCAACAAGACATTGTCGAATGCGGAATTATGAATACTGACTGTCGTACCGGGCACAACATATTGTGTATCTGTCCTGCCGGCAGGATATGCAATCAATTCTGTTCCGTCTTTGTTGAATAAAACTCCGTTCACAGAAGAAAATTTGGTATTTGACTCTTCGACATATATTGCAGTAAGATACTTACATCCTTCAAATGCTTCCTGACGGATTGATACCGTACCGGAAGGAATCGTATATTCGGAATCTGTTTTACCGGCTGGATATTTAATCAATTGGGCTGCTTCCATAGAATAAAGAACCCCGTCCAGCGATGTGTAATGTATAGACCCTTCCTCAACGTATATGGCTGTAAGATTTTTGCATCCGTCTAATGCTCCGGACTGCGGACCCATATTTACGGAAGCGGGAAGCGTATATTCCGTATCTGTTTTGCCGGCCGGATACAAAATCAAGCATGTCTTGGACGAATTATAGAGGACGCCGTCTATTGAACTAAGAAACTCTGTCGATTCATCGGCGTTTATCGCGGTAAGATGCTCGCATCCTCTGAATGAGCTGGTTGAAACGTCCCATACCGATTTGGGTATGGTATACTCGGAATCTGTTTTGCCGGCCGGATACTGTATAAGTTTACTCACATCCTTATCATAAAGAACACCGTCGATAGAACAGAATTCTGGATTGGTTCCGTCCACATATATGTATTCAAGAGAATTACAACCATCAAACACATATGACCCCATCGAAGTCACCGAAGCGGGAATCGATACACTGATCAAAGAAGTACAATTGGCAAATGCATTACTGCGTATGGATGTTACCGAATCGGGAATATATACGAAACGCATGGAAGTACAATTTTGAAATGCGAGATATTCTATGGAGTCTACCGAATTTGCAATGACTACCGTTTCCAGGGAATCGCATCCGTCGAATGCACATCCCTGAATCGTCTTCACAGATTCGGGAACATCATATTTTGAATCTGCTTTGCCGGCCGGATATTTAATCAGGTTTCCGGCTTTGTCAAAAAGAACCCCGTCTATGGAACAAAACACAGGATTGTTCCCGTCAACGTTTATGGCTTCCAAAGAAACACATCCGTGAAGTGCATAATCGTCGATGGACGTCAGTGACTCTGAAATCGTCAGAGATCTTAGAGAGGAACACTCGTTAAATGCCAACCCTTCGATAGACACAATAGATTTAGGAATTTCTATGAATCTTAAAGAAAAGCATCCTCTGAATGCGGAATCTCCAATGGATGTTACCGGATATTCTCTGCCTTCGAAAATTATGCTAGGCTGTATTTCCAGTGATATGGGATATCCCGCATATCCTATAACGGATGCTGTGCTTTCCGAAACAGAATATCTGACTTCTCCGATTTCAACTTCAACGGCATCCGATTCGTCCGTTGTAACAAAACATGCCGTCAAAACTACGGCCAACACTGCTACTGTTAAAAATCCGCCGAAACAAAACCTATGCAAACCGCATCTCTTTCTATGTGCAACTCTGCCCAAAACCATATGGACTCCTCATACTTTTTTCACCGAATTTCTAAGGCACGTCATCTTACGCGATGGCTGATGAGTTGCACCAGAAACGGTATCTTACACAATATAGCCACATTTCTATATATAGTATGTTTAAGCCACGACAACATAATGAAACAAACTCTATTGCATCCTGAGTGAAAATTCTGTTTAACGCCTGTTCCACTTAAAATGCAATTAAATCAACTGATGCGTAAATCTATATGCCAAACCATTACGAGGTGCGTTCCATCACAACTTTTGGTCTCTTACCGTTGAAACAGACTCCGTACAGAATCTGATTTTTACCGAGACCGTATGGGTATTCTCTGTTCTTGATTTGTTCTATTGCCGCTTTGGCTTCTTCCAGTTGGATTGTTTCGTCGTCCGATTTGGATTTAATCTTCTTGAATTCGATTACAATGTCCGGAAGTCCGGGACGGTTGTGTTTCATTATGATGTCCGCTCTTCCGTTTCCGGCTTCTTCTTCAAGATAGACTTTATAATCACCCATGCTGCTCATTGCTGCGGATGCGACTATCAGCTGATAGTCGCCCTCGTCTTTCAGGACGATAGAGGGAACCTTACTGTAGAAGAGATCTTTCATATTCTTTTCTACGTTCGATACATCGCCTGCTTTTATGGCTTCGAACATTTCTGTGAAATATTTCGATCCGCTTCTGAATACTCTTTTGATCATCATCGTTGAGAATGTGTCGCGAATTTCGTTGTTCGGAATGGAAATGATGTATTCTTTATTGCTTATCGGAACGGCATTCAGATAACCGGCAACAGCCATGACGGAGTATATTGTATTCGGCTTCGAATTCATTTCCCTCATTGAAATAGCGGGGTTCAGCCTGGCGGTAACTTTCTCTCCGTTGGCGATGCTTGTCAGATTCTGATAGACTTCGTCTGTGGCGTTGTCAATCAGAGTGTAAATGATGTTATTGTTGCTGGTATTTATCCAATAAGTTCCAGGTTCGAAATCGTCGCGCACATATGAGAAAATGCTCCAAGGATTGTATATCTCGGCATTTCCGAATCTGTATCCGTCGTACCATTCCTTGGCTTCTACCATTTTTTCTGGATGTCCGTAGTATTCGCAGATTTCCTTTACTTCGGATTCGGTGAATCCGTATCTCTCGTCAAACCTCTTTGTAAAAATATTGTTTACACCAAGGTTGTTCAG
>CAKQHC010000121.1 GCA_934234005.1 uncultured Methanomassiliicoccales archaeon
ATCCGAATCTCGCAGATTAATCGATATTGCAGGACAGGACGGAGGTTTCATACTTGCACCGGGATGTGAAACACCGCAGTCTACTGCCGATGAAAATGTAATAGCCATGTGTAAAACAGCCGTCGAATATACATTCTGACAACGTATTTGCTTTAATCCAATATTCGGACGATGCTCGCTCAACCCTCTGAACAAGAAATCGTCCGAAAACCTTATTTATTATATCATCATCCGAGTGTTGCCCGAGTGCAAGGGTAGTCAAGCATGGCCAACGACGCTAGCTTGAGGGGCTAGTCCTTAGTGGTCCGTGGGTTCAAATCCCATCCCTTGCACCACTATTCTGTGTTTTTAATTCTTGAATACTGTTGAATCATGCAAATTTGTATTTCATTTCCGCTGATTCGTTATTTATTGCAAAATCAACAAAAGCACCGTTTACAAACACCATACGCGGAGCCTTATGACCTACGTCCGCACCTGTTACAATAGGTACATCCAGCGACTTTAATTCATCACAGACAACATCTCTGTATTCGCGACCTTCATAAAACAAAGGTCTTCCGAACACGAAACCCGTTACACTGTCAAACCAACCGTCATGTTTCATACCGGATAACATTTTACGTATACGTAACTCGTCCATCTCGTATGTTTCCATATACCAGATAATTCCGTCTGATGAATATTTGTTAAGAAATCCGTCAACATCGAGGTTCTTCTTGCGATGCATCCACTCCAAAATGTCCATGCATCCTCCGATCAGTCTGCCCGACATCCGGTTGGAATCGCATACCCATTCTGTTCTTTCGGTACAGTTCAGCGGTTCCGTTCCCGTCACACGATCGGAGAAAAATACTTCATGTTCGGAAAATGAATGTTGGGACGTCATCATACCTTCAAGAAATTCCAATTCTTCGGATACGCTTCTGTGCCACGGATCCATACCGAAGTCCCCGAAATTACCTGCGTAAACCGAAGCAATGTCATGCTCCACAGTTAATCTGATAGCCGTGTTTGTATTGTCTGAATATCCCTGAAACCATTTTGGATCGTCCTCGACTGCGTCCCAATCCATATAGGGCTCCAGCTCTTCCTGATAATCCCCGCCTTTCGCAGAGATTATAACATCCACATCCTGATTTACAAACAACGAACACAATTCCTTGGCTCTTTGTTCGGCCGATGCACTGCGCCCGCTTCCGTCATAATCGCCGTACACATCGTCGGTTTCCAAAACAGAATAACCCCGCTCCGATAATTTTCTGCGCGCATTGGCAAAACGATTCTTGTCAGTTTCATCGGTAACACCCATGGACGGGGCAGTAACTCCGATGGTTCCGCCTTTCTTCAGAAATCCGGGATACTTCATGATGCTTCATAATGTACATAGTTCTTAGAATTTTCATATCGTGAAAACGCATTTATTTCAACCAAATGGCCACGTGATGCAATAACGGGCGAACTTTGATGGTTTTTGAACACATTGCACTCCTGTCAAAAAAAACTATAGTCGGAAGTCTGACGTCAGATTAACACATTATCTCGCCATTATTAATCAAATGATATTGATTAATTAAATGTTATTAACATTTAGATAAAATCTAAATAACTATCCCGAAAATGACACTCTGATGAATAATTCATTGGTAGCAGCGTTAGCTGCATTGATTATAATCGTGGCCGCAATAGGGGGAGCATTGGTGCTAACCCATGACGGTCAGGATAACGAAGAGAAAGACAGGATAACCGTCACGATGGCTTGGGAAAAAGACATTGTGGAGAATATTGTCGGTGATGATTTCAAAGTAGTATCCATGATGGGGGCAAACGTAAATCCCCATGAGGCATATTCCACACCCAGCAATGTATCGGATATGTACCAGTCCAAACTTTACTTCAAAATAGGAACCGGAGTAGAGTGGGAAACGGCATTCTTTGATGCTGTATCGGAGAACATTCCGTCCTCCGTAAAAATTGTGGATATATCAAAGAACATAAAATACGAGGTGCTTCCGAACCAGGAACACCATCATCATTCGGCAGACGAGCATTCCGAAGATAAACATGAAGGATCCGCGACAGATCCCCACATATGGACATCTCCCGATTATCTCAGAGAAATCGCATCACTGATTACGGACGAGGTATCTTCAATAAACCCCGATAAATCCGACGAATACCGCAACAACCTTGACACGTACAACAAATCGGTAGACAAAGTAGACGATAAAATGAAGGCCGTTGCATCCGTAGCCGGAAATGGACATATACACGTCATGGTCTGGCACCCTGCATGGCAGTATCTGATCCAGCAGTACGCATCCAAATTCGGCACAGACATGCACATGGTATCCGTTGAAGCCGACGGAGAAGTAACCCCGAGCGAAGCCGTATCCATCATCAAAGAAGAGGACTGTTCGAGCATATTCGTATCCATGACGGACGAAGGTTACGAAGGACGTACTTCTCTCGAAAATGCAGGAATCACAGTACATGTCGTCAGCCCCACTGCCGAAAATATGCTGGAATCAATTACTGAATTTCTGAACTATCTGGAATCGGATCTCAGGAGCTGATAAAATGAACGACGAAGTGCTGATATCTCTTGATTCCGTCACGGTCTGTTACGGTGGCACGCCTGCTGTCGAGAACGCGTGTTTGGATATCCGTAAAGGCGATTTCGTAGCAGTAGTCGGACCGAACGGCGGTGGCAAGACCACTTTATTCCGTACTATACTGGGTCTGATTCCGCCGACAAAAGGAACTGTACGGACATTCGGCACTTCGCCGTCTTCTGCCTGTCGCAGAATAGGTTATGTCCCCCAATTTGGACTTTTCGACCGCGAGTATCCCATAACCACGGAGGAGGTTGTCAGAATGGGACTGAGACCAAAACAGTCCCTGTTCCAATTCTGCCGTGAAAACGATAGAAACGATGTAAAAGATGTCATGGGTTTTACAGGCATTGAAACATTGAAAGACAAACGTATAGGCAATCTGTCGGGAGGTCAGATTCAACGCGCACTTCTGGCCAGAGCACTTGTATGCAAACCCGAAGTATTGCTTCTCGATGAACCTACGGCTAGTCTCGATCCGGAGATGAGAGGGAGCGTTATCGATATACTGGAAAAAACGGCAGAAAACAATGTTACAGTAATGATGATTACTCATGATATCGAAAGTATCGACGGAAAAGTGAACCGTATTATACACGTAGACAGAACCGTAAAAGAAATCGATGTCGACAGATTACAAAAACAGACGCAGTGCGGACTGATAGTATGACCGATTTGTTATCGTATCTGGAAATACCCTTAATCCAGAACATGTTCTGGGCCACTGTTCTGGCATGTCTGCTCTGCGGTGCGGTCGGCACATATGTCGTAGTGAACCGTATGGTATCAGTCACCGGAGGAATTGCACATACTACGTTCGGAGGCGTAGGGTTTGCCTATTATGCGATGTCGGTACTTATGATGTCGTGGATGACTCCGATGCTGGGTGCACTGATATTCAGCATAGCGGCAGCAGTTATAATGGTTGTTTGCAAAAAAGTCGATGATTTGAGGGAAGATTCGGTCATAGGCGCATTGTGGGCCGTGGGAATGGCCATGGGTGTAATGTTCATGTGTTATATGGATAGAACAGTCGTCGTTCCTTCGTCTTACGAATCCATATTATTCGGCAATATGCTGCTGATAGACTCTCTGAAA
>CAKQHC010000122.1 GCA_934234005.1 uncultured Methanomassiliicoccales archaeon
GTAGTTTCCGACAAATCCGCATCAGTGACTATGCGGGAACATTAAAGTCATTGCCAAAATTACTATGATGCCCAATATTATGAGGTAGTACGAGCGAGAATCCTGTTTTTTCCTATGAAATGCTTCCGGAAGCATATCGCATAATGCAACATACATGAATGTTCCAGCTGCAAAAGCGAGAGGATATCCGGTAACGCCGTCCAAAGATATGTCATTTAGGATAAGGAAAAATAATATTCCGGCAATGGGAGTTATCAAAGAAAATCCAAGCAAACGTTTCAAACATTCTTTCTTTTTAAGATCGGTTAGTAGCATGGTGGATGACAAAGACATCAAAACAACGAATTTGTGTATGCACATACCGATTGTGGCCATCAGACCCACTGTTTCTCCCGCAAGGAATGTTGCAGCCAAGGCCAATCCGTCGCATACGGCATGAATCGACAGGCCTATGAACGAGGAGACGGAGACAAGTTTGTGTCCGTGTCTGTCTTCTCCGCATTCACAGCCGCAACATGACATGTGTTTGTGCTTGAGGTATGTTTCAACGGACATGATGGTTATGAACCCAAGCATAACTATGCCCATCGTAAATTCAGCTTCTATGCCGCCGTGCTCGCTTTCTTCGATAGCTTCGGGAAGAAGCATGAGGAACAGTATTCCGAGGAAAACGCCTGTGCTGAATGAAATCAACAGATGTGTCTGGGAGTCTCCGAGCGTTTTGATTCTCGGCAGATACGCACCTGCCATAGAAACTGCTGTCAGCAATACAGCGTAAAGAATGAATGCAATCATTGGGTCCATAATGCAGATGAGTATGTTTGCATGTATTAAATGATTGTTAAAATGTTATTAATAAATTAATCATAATATTGGATTTGTTATTAAGGTAATAGTATGGGCATAGTGAGTATTTCGCTCAACGATGAAAATATAGCAGCTTTGAATAAAATCCAAAGTGCGTATGGATTGTCCGGAAGGTCTGAAGCGGTAAGGGCATCAATCAATGCCGCTCTCGCAGATATACGCGAAATCGAGGGAATGGAGGGAATTATCGAAGGTGTTCTTGTAATCGTACGCGGAAACCATGACGATCCGTGGATGATAAGATTGCAGGCTAAATACGAGTCCAACATAAAGACTCAACTGCATTCCCATTTGCAGAACCACAAGTGTTTGGAAGTGATGGTGATGTCATGTCAGGCTGATGTGCTGGGTAATATGCTCAGAGACATACAGTCGGAAGGTAAGGCAGATTACATAAAATTCGTGCGCGGATAATTTTGTAATTACGTTAACCGCGTTAATGAAAGATGCTTTTTAATACCTATAGAAAGATAAGGTGGACGGATGGGAAAGTATGGCGTTCATATCACGCAGTAGCGGTGGCTCTCGCAAGAGGGATTACGTCTCGATATTCAAAAATGCATTGAACAGTATATGCGGAACTCTGAAAGATGTTTTCTCCAATCTGTTCAGGAAAGTTTCTTCGCATGATTCGGGAAACAAAACCAAGTCTCGCACAGAGTTGTTGCAGGACACTCAGGAACGTGCCTTTATCGGAGGTCCGTATGTGGGAGAAACTGTTCCGGAGAAATCCTGTACGATATATATCAGGGATCCCGGCGACGATGTATTCAGTGAATGCGAGTATGAGGACAGATCATACATTCCGTCGAAGACCGAGACTGTTGCCGAGAATAACGTAGTCAAGACAACACTCAGAACATTCAATCTGGATTCTGAACCCGCGGTTAGTCCAGGCGTGTCGGAAATCGCAACAGTCGACGCCGAAGCAGTTCCCAAAGTAATTTCTGCGGAATCGGCTGAAACTAATACTGAAGTCGAAAGTTCCAAAGTTGTCGTTACGCCTACCAGAGAATCGGAGAAAGTTATTCCGACGGAAGTTGAGGTGGAACCGTCCCGTCCCGTCAAGAACGGCGTTGTTGTACCGCATCTTAAGAAGATGAAAGAAAACACAGTCAAATCCGCATGTTGTCAATATGATGACGAAATATCGGCAGCTGTAGGAATTTACGACGATGATGTATGCGTGGAGGAATTCAAACCGTATGCAGACGACGGATACGTTCCGGAGTTCCCGACAGAAGTACAATTTTTCCCTCATCCGGTTGCCGACAGAGATGTGTTTGCCGATGAAAACGGAATGGTTGTAAACGGGATGCAGGTTTTCGCTCCGTTGGAACCCGAAACATTCGATTTCAGTAAAGAACTCGTTGCATTCGGAGAGTTTGCGGAACCGATCGTAAAGGAAATTTCCGAGATCCAGCCTAAAACAGAAGTGCAGGATTCTGTTCCGGTAGCGATATTCTCGTTCGGAGCATCGGCTTCTGCATCAGGTTGCACCGTCACGTTCACATTTTAAATCATTTAGGGCCTTAGGGCCCGTTACACCGTTTTTTACGAAGTACATTTGCGCCACGATTTAATACAGCTCTGGGATACCGCTGTCATGGAATTCCTATTGCAGTTACTGTTTACGATGGCAGTACTGTTTGTATTGGCCCGTATCGGGTCGGCTCTCGTCAGCAGATTCGGTCTTCCCGGATTAATCGGAGAGATAATCGTCGGAATCATCATCGCAAATCTGACATTCGGCGATTGGAGTCTGTTGGACGCATTGGGCATAACTCTTCCGGAACCCGGCCATGGTGCCACGGAAGGGAGTGATATCTACACTGTGATATACGCATTTGCGGAATTGGGAGTAATTTTCCTGTTGTTCACAGTAGGTCTTGAAACCAAAGTAAGCGATTTGCTCAAATCCGGAAGGGCTGCATTGATAGCCGCAATCCTGGGTGTAATTCTGCCGTTCATCGCAGGTGTGGCCTTGGTACTCGGTACCGGCCATGATACCAACAGTGCGTTGTTTCTCGGAGCGGCCATGGTTGCTACATCTGTCGGAATCACGGCCCGTATAATCAAGGATATGAAACTGATGGATACGCGCGAGGCGCGCATTATAATCAGCGCTGCAGTCATAGACGATGTTCTGGGAATGATTGTTTTGGCAATCGTTAAGGGTATGGCTTTGTCTTCCGAGATTTCGATTGTCAGCATACTCGAAATATCTCTCCAGGCAGTGCTGTTTGTTCTGTTCATCATTCTTGCATGCATGTATCTGGTGCCCAGAATCTACGATTATTTCGATGCCAGGAAAAAAAGAATTCTGGCAAGCGGCAAAGTTCCAGGTTCTTCCAACAAACTTGTGTTTTCAATCATACTGTGTTTGGCAATGGCCGCGTTTGCGGAATATATCGGATTGGCAGCCATTATAGGAGCATTCCTTGCCGGAATGTTGTTGGCCGATCATGCCTGGGAATGGGAATTGGAACATAAAGTCGAGTCAATAACCACATTCTTGATTTCATTCTTCTTCCTCAATGTCGGATTGCAGGTGAATCTCGAATCTTTGATGGACGGTTCTGTTCTGTTCTTATCGGTTATAATAATTCTGTTGGCGTTGGTCACAAAATATATCGGATGCGGTTTCGGTGCCAAAATCGGAGACCATCAGGTCGACAAGGCAGGTGTGTCTATAATCGGTGTCGGAATGATGCCCAGAGGAGAAGTCGGAATTATTAT
>CAKQHC010000123.1 GCA_934234005.1 uncultured Methanomassiliicoccales archaeon
CAGGACAACAGTGGGTTCCGGAGGAGGCCTGAATCTGGGATCTTTCACAATGCATATGACAGCATCGCGTTTGAGTCCGAGATCTCCAGCAACTTCCAGAGCTTTGATGATTCCCGCGGGTACGGGGCAGGCCGTATGCGGAATTGTCGCATCGGCTATTCTGTAAACTTCGGATTTACTGAATTCCGCTTCAACTTCGGAATAAGGACTCATAGGTTCTATCTTCCACGACAATTTCAATACGTTGGGGCAGTCGCTCTTTATCTGGATATCGACCATCCCGGCTCCGTTGTCTTTGGCTGTAATCAGAGTCTTCATTTTGCAGACTCCTGCATCCACACATACTCTGCAATCAGTCATTGTCATCACTTTTCAGTCTGATTAGGTTGTTGACTCCCGCCATTGATCTTATGTCGACCACGCCTATGGCCGCGATAATGCGGTTGTCCAGCTCTATCGGGGTTACGATAACCCTTATTCCTTTGTAAGGTCCCGATGTGGCTATTCTCCTTATGGTAGTACCAGCATTTATTACTTCTTCAAGCACCTGGCCGGTATAGGCATTATCCACAACGGCACCGTTCTCGATACGCAAACCCAGATTGTCTCTGCTCTTTGCACATACGGGCAACCCGCCCACCAAATCGTGTATGGCGAATGCCAACGACAGAAGTTCGTTTCCCGTGCTGCGTGCGGACATTATGTCCTCGAGATTGCGTTCCATCTGCATTCCGCCGAGAATCGTCAGTCCCGCAATTACGGCACCCATTTCCGCCAGCTGCTTGGTAGGGCCGGTACCGATTATGATAACATCGTCGTTTTTGAGGTTGAATGCTTCGCGTATTCTCGATTCAACATCTTTATCGACTTCGTAGTCCGAACCCGGAAACAGCAGTTTATTGTTGGAATAAATCAACGTCGTGGCACCGGTGGCACCGCATTTTATGGCAGCATCTCTTTCTTCGCATCCGTATTTTACGTTGCGCGCCATTTTCGGAACGCGTACTGCACAGTCAAGGTCCCCGATTGTGAGATCGCTTATCGATATATCGGCAATGTCCATGCGCACTTCCTTTTTGAAATCAATACCTTTTTGCGTGAGGGTTATTCCGCTTTTACCGATGGTTATGAATTCTTTGTCCTGAAGCAGTGACAGAATTGTCCTGGTGCTGCCTTCTCCTATTCCCAGAGTGGAGGCCAGTTTTTTCCTTCCCATAGCCTCTGTGTCACTCAGTTCATGGAGTGCTTTCCACAGATGATAATCGTTGAACTTCGGAATCGGTCCTCCGAGTCTGGAGGGTCTCTGAATCATGATGGATGTAATATATACATATTTTAAATAGTTTATACTGGAACGCCCATCCATTCAGATATTAGCAACCATTCTTTTGACTAATGGTATATTTTTAACATCGTATTTTGCTTCGGTTCAGTGCTGTACGAATCAGATTGTGTAGTTCTCATGGGAGATTGCCGAATCCAAGCTGTTTTAGTTTTGCAGGGAAATGTTAAGCTGTTACTCAGATATTGAAAACAATCCAAAACTTCCGATGTGTGTTTTCAGTAATCCTTTGCAATGCGGCACCGATTCTACACTGTCTGATTATTACATTCGAGCCAATCTATCAGATTTGCATATTCTATTCCGTCAGTGTTATTGGGCAGGTCACGGTCTAGAGTCAGTATGGTCTTTTTTCCTATTTCTTTTAAAAGTCTGAGCGGACGTTCTTCTCTTTTTACTGTGGAAATATCATTTAATGTGGATGCCACCTGGAAGAATTCTACATTACCGTTTATTCTTGCGGTAAAATCCACTTCATAGTCTCTGTAGGCACCGACTGTTACATCGTAACCTCTGCGTTTTAGCTCTAGAAACACGATATTTTCGAGAAGACCTGAAGAATCATCCATTCTGTGATTCAGAGCAATATTTCTCAACCCTATGTCGGCTGAAAAATATTTTGCTTTAATTTTCATCATTTTCTTTCCTATAAGGTCGTATGTGTCGACCCTGTAGAACATATAAGAATCTTCTACGGCATCGAGATATTTTTCCAAAGTGCGACGATCCGATATTCCGGATCCTATCATCATCGATTCACCGGTGGTAGTGTTCCCTATGTTCGAATACAGATACGATGTCAGTCTTCTTACAGTTCTGTTATCCATCCCCGAACGGACGGTTATATCGCGACCCACAATCGAATCATATACACCATCCAGAATTGCGCGACATTTCATGGAATCATCGGACTCTAAATCGATTATAGGCAGTCCGCCCATGTTCAGATATTGGTTAAATCTCTGTTCTGTACGTTCCGTACCTTTAGGTGGATAGCGGTTCAGAAATTCTCTAAAAGATAGCGGCAGCACATGGATTTCAACATATCTTCCACCTATTATTGTCGTAAAGTCAGAGGAAAGTACTGTGGCATTGGATCCGGTAACATAGACATTGGCACCGTTGGCGCGGATATTGTTTACAACCTTTTCCCAGCCTTTGACGAATTGAACTTCATCTATGAGCACATATACATTTTCGGACGATACAGATTCCATAATATAATTGTACATTTCGCGATCAGAAGTTACGACAAAACTTAGTTTTTCCATGTCGACATATAATGCGTCTTGGTTATCCGATTTTAGTTTTTTGTAAAATTGCGACATGATAGTGGATTTTCCAGATCTGCGTACGCCCGTTATGATTTTTACCAAATCAGGACGGTTGCGGAAAGAATCTAATTTTTCGAGATATTCTTCACGTATCAGTTCGCCCATAATGCTGAATCATACAGGATGTATATAATTATTCTAAAAAGTGGTAATTAAATGTTAAAATTTTTTACATTATTATGATGAATATTCAAAACTATTAAGCAAATATGTTGAGGTAGATGAGATATTATGATTGATACACGCAAATTTGACTGCATGGCGCAGAGTCATTTGTCAGTCATTTCATGTAAAGAATGCTGACTGCTTCATTTTTTTCGGAAGCTCTCGGTTAATACTGTGTGAGAGACGTTGGGCAAGGTTGCGTACTTTCGGCCTATGGTCGGAAATGTAACGAATTCCGACAATGTGATACAGCAGCCCGAATATCATATTTGAACGGTCACTCATCAATCTGTACAGAGGTTAATTTCAATCTTTTTTTGAAAACCATTATAACGCCATTCGGGATTTAAGTGTCATGGCTAGTGAAACGGTCGATCTTCTGACCATTGAAAATGTGTCGAAGAAGTTCGGAGACAGATACGTTCTGAAGAACGTAAGTGCAAAGCTGACGACCGGAAAGATACTCGGGTTGATCGGAAAAAGCGCAGCAGGAAAGAGCGTACTCATACACATGCTGAGAGGAAGCGATGAGTACAAGCCGGACGAAGGCCGCGTGATATACCACGTCAACCGCTGTACCAAATGCAACGATCTGGATCTCCCTCGCCCCGGAGTTCCGTGTTGCAAATGCGGTGGAGAGACAGAGACCATAGATGTCGATTATTGGTCTCTCAAAGAGGACAATCCTATCAGGAAAGCCGTCAAAGCGCATGTTGCAATTATGC
>CAKQHC010000124.1 GCA_934234005.1 uncultured Methanomassiliicoccales archaeon
GTCATAAATGTCAAAGATGTCAAGCTGGAACCCGGCATGACATACCACATCAAATACAATGTGAAATACGACACCACCGTAAGTTCCGCTTCCGTGAAAACCGAAGCGTTTCTGAGCGAGGATTTGCCCGGAACTGTATCCGTAAAATACGGCGACGATGAGATGAACGGTTGGAAGAATCTCGGAAAACTCGATGCACCCAAGGAATTTACCGTAACGGTATCGTTTACAGTATCCGGAGAATGGACTCTTGAACAGGCCAAAACGGCTAATCCGACAGTCACAATAATCAACAAGATTACTCAGACCCAGGCTCTGGAATCTGCAACAGGAAGTGTGTGAGATGAGGACCAAAACAACAGCCATTGTGGCATCGTTGGTAATCATTGCTCTTGCATCTTCTGCCATCATCGGTGCTACATACTCTTGGTTTGAAGACGAAGATAAAGTAACTGCTCTCTTCTCTCCGGGAAAGGTAAGTATTGATGCCGAAATCACTGATCTGAAGGCTAAGAATTACGACAGCAATTCGATTGGACCTAACGATAAAGGTAAAATCGAATTGCCTTCGGGAGCAGAGGTCTCGATGACAACTACTTCCACAACCGATGCTACTGCCGTATCGATTAAGTTTGATAAGGCCGCGCCCGGTGATTCTGTAACCTTCAAGATGACAATTACCAACAACAGTGACATCAAAACCGTGTGGACTGCTTACGCCACCGGAGGAGATGTCAAAGCAGACGGAAAGAACGTTTTCGATATCTCCATTAAGTGCGGCAACGCAGAAGTATCCGGATACAATGATTTCGAAACAGGTTCTGTGGATGTAATTGTGACGATAGCAATCAATACAGAAATCACGTCTATGCTTCCGTCTTCTGAAATTACCATTACAGTCAAGGCTACCCAGCCGGCTGCTGTAAATCAGTCGACAGGTGCATAAACCAATTACCGCCTTCATGGCGGGACATTTAAGTTTTTTTGTGCATCTTTGTATACTATATTATATTAAGAGCATGATTGGATTTTAAGATAATAATCTTTATATACTGCATTCTTAGGAAAAAACGGAAATGTGGGATACAGGTTACATCCAATCAATCCAACAAAACATCAGTGTTATATATTGTGGGATGAAAGTATTGTGGTTGGATGGATACTACTTATTTTTGTATTTAAATTCATACATTATGTTGAATGGATATTACATTCAACCATATTGGTGTTCTAAATACTCATAGTTTGATTGAGTTTTCAGACAGGACGGGAGCAAATCTCCCTGTCTATCAGGAGGAGTAACAAATGCTAGACGGAAAAGGTATCGATTACACAAAGGTACTGAAAAGATACGACATCGCGCTCGAAGTAACCGACTCGCCCGAAGAGCTTGCAAAGAAAATGCTGCCCAAGGACGAAGTCTTCCACAAAGTCGCGGAAGAAGTCATGTTCAAGAGATTCAAGACCGTCGGACCGGTCGTCATGGAGGCCCTCAAATCCAGGAACCCCCTCGACGTCATCAACAACGGACTTGTCGCAGGAATGGAGATCGTCGCAAAGCTGTACGCCGACCACGTCTACTACCTGCCCGACATCATGATGGCAGCCAAGACCATGGAAATCGGAATCGCTCTCGCAGAGAAACAGGTCCCCGGAGGAAGAGAATCCAAGGGAACAGTAGTTATGCATGCAGCCGAGGGAGACCCCCACGACATCGGAAAGAACATCGCAGCCGTTATGATGAGATCCTCCGGATACGACGTCATCGACATGGGCCGTGACGTTCCGATCGTAGACGCAGTAGCAAAGGTCGAGGAAGTCAAACCCCTGTTCATTTCCGGTACCGCACTCATGACCACCACCATGACGGCCTTCCCCGCAGAGGCAAAACTCCTCAAGGAGAAGGGCTACAACACACCCGTTATGGGATGCGGCGGTGCGGTCAACAGAGACTTCGCCAACTCGTACGATCTCGGAATCTACTCCGAGAAAGCACCCCAGACACCCCTCATCGCGGCAAAGCTGCTCGAGGGATACGACTGGAAGAGAATCAGAGACGAGTGGGACGACATCGTTGGAGCGTGATTTGAATGGCAGTAACAAGATACACAAGCATGGCATACAAAGATGCGGACGAACTTGTCTTCGGACAGGCAAAACACCCCGTATCGTACGGATTCGGAATCAAAATCGGAGCAGGAGTAGTTATCCCCGAGATCAACTACGCACCCAGGCCCGGAACCGAGAAAGACCCCGCCAGACTCAGAAAAGAGTACGTCGACTACATCTCCAAAGACATCCTCAACAGGGCAGTCACCGCAGGATTCCCCAACGTCCAGCTCGAGACCGAGTGGGTCTCCCAGATGAACCAGGAGAAACTCTCCGCACCCGTCGTCGAGGGACAGAAAGCAATCTGCGAGAAATACCACGAGGAGTACGGAGTCAACTGCGCCGTAAGGCACACCATCCCCGACCAGCGTGAGGCCGACGAAGGACTCAGGCCCGGAATGGGAGGACGCAACTACCCCGAGAAACTGTTCGAGTGCGCAGAAATCGCATGCGAGAACGGAGCGGACAACCTTTCCTGCGAAACCGTCGGAGGAAAAGAATTCGCAGACTACGCAGTCACCAACGGAGACATCACCGCCTTCCTCTTCGGAGTCGGTTACCTCGGATCCCTTGACATGACCTACGTATGGCAGCAGTTCGCAGACATCGCCAAGAAGAACAAGTGCGTTGCAGGAGGAGACACCAACTGTTCCGGAGCAAACGTTTCCATGTTCATGGCAGGAGGATTCCTTGACAACGATGTCCAGAAGACCTTCTCCGCCGTCACCAGATGCATCTCCGCCGCAAGGACCCTTGCGGCTTGGGAATCCGGCGCAGTAGGACCCGACAAGGACTGCGGTTACGAAGGTATCATCTGTAAATCCATCGCAGGAAAGCCCACCGCCCAGGAAGGAAAGAACTGCCAGTGCGCACACTGCGACCTTCAGGGTAACCTGATCGCACAGGCCTGCGACCTCTGGTCCAACGAGTCCGTCGAGTACCACCCCGAATTCGGAGGAACATCCGTCCAGTGCTGGTTCGGATCCATCGCATACGAGGCTGCACTCATGAACACCGCAACCCAGCTCGGCCAGGCAAAGACCCTCAGGGACCTGTACATGTACACCGACAGGACCAGAGGACCCGAGGGATACGTCCTCGCATACGACCACGCATACATGGTCGGAAAAGCCATCGCCGAGAACGGAAAAGACCTGTACCTCAGGGCAAAAGCCGCAGGAATCACCGGTGCCAAGATCATCAAAGCCGGATACGACTCCAAGGAACTCGCTCTGACCAACAAGCAGCTCGACACCCTTGTCCACATCATCAAGACTCTCGAAGAGCTCCCCGATGACACCGACAAGATCAC
>CAKQHC010000125.1 GCA_934234005.1 uncultured Methanomassiliicoccales archaeon
GTATACGACTATGTCCGAGCCGGGTTTGGCTATGGTTTTTACTTCGAATCCTGCCGACTCGAGACAGTTTATCATTTCCTCATCGGTGACGAGATTTGTACCGTACAGTTGCGACATCCCGTTCATGATTTCTCTGTTATCGTCTCTCAGCTGCATTTCAGAACCGATTACAAAGATGCCTCCCGCGGACAATATGCGATGGATTTCCTTTACGGCACCCGCAAGATTCGGCCAGAAAAAGTATGTTTCCATAGCTGTAACGGCATCAACCGAATCATTGTCGAACGGCAGTGATTCGACAGATCCTTTGCGTATTTCCAATCCTCCGCATGATATAAGATCGGAATTAAGCTCTGTTGCGAAATCAACGGCATCCTGAGAGATATCTACGCCGTACAGCATCGCATAAGGGAATTTTTCGGACATCTCGCGTATAAATCCTCCGCCCCCGCATCCGACGTCGAGTATGGAACCGTCAATCGAGGAAGGCATATGGTCAAGACACCATTTCCAAACAGGTTTGTGGTGTTCGTTCATGTTCTTCAATACCGTGCGTCCGTCATCGCCGTTTGGGTTGCGGTATTGTTTTCTGATGTTCTCCGGAACATGCTCGCTCATATGGGCGGAAATGCATTACACAGATAAACAGTGTTGTGTTGCATTAATTTTCGTTGAGCTTGCTTATTAAGTCCGAGATTTCTTTTTTAACGATCCCGGGCACGGATTTTAGATTGGGAATTATATCGCACCAGGCAGTATGATCCGGATCACTGGCCCATTTGATGTTCTTTAGAACCGCCATACATTCCGCATCGTGTATTGCGGCCATGACCCATTCTACGACGTCCGGATAGTCGAAACGAGGTAATGTAGCAAAGAAGTCTTTCATCATCGATGCGTAATCGCACTCTCCGTCGGTAACACCGTCGTAATTCTTCATACGGTCGGCTTCGCATTGCGGAGGTTCGATGAAACACGGTCCGCCGTTCCATCCGGATATAGGCGGTTCCGGAGAACATAGGAGAAATTCGCCGATGTTTATCCCCATCCATCCCATCATAATTCCTTTTTTATCGTGGAAACACGAATAGTCCATAGAATTATCGTGTGCAAGAGATACAAGGTAGATTCCGTGTACCTTCTTCCCCAATATGTTTTCGACGAATTTTTGGGAGGTGTATTTCATTGTAGTGCAGTCTATAAGGTCCAGTTCCGCATTGCCGACGGCATTTTTGAGATATTGTTCATACTCCTTTCTTCTTCTTTTTCTTTCCGAAGTTATCCTGTCTATATTGTCATTGTAGAAGGAAATGAGGTTTCTGTCGTCTGACGGGATGTTGGGAAACACATCAGAGAGGAATCTGAGTACATGTCTGATTTTTTCTATATCCTTCCTGTATTCGTAATACCGCGATATTCTGGAAGGTGGATGCATTTCTCCGAACGGTATTCCGAGATCGGTCATCGACGAGGATAGAACTCTCTGTGCGTGTATATAAACTCCATAATTGCATTCTGGATACAGTATTTTTCTTGTTCTGATAAGATTATACCCGTCTCTGGAAACGAATACCGGGGTGGATTCGGGCCGTATGGAAGATTCTATGAATACGGAATATGCATACGCGAGGGGGCCGCCGAAACGAAATCCGATATTATACCATTCTGATTCGGAATTCATGATTTCGTTTACGGAGGAAATCATATCCAATGCAACTATCATGGATGCAGAAGGGGTTTTTCTTTTTGACAGATAGCGAGGTGCCCAAGTGTTGTATTTAAAATAAATATCAATTGGTTTCTCCGTATGTACGGAATCGATTCCATGGAGTTTAGGCATATAACAGTCGGCACGTTTATTGTCTCCGACATGCAGCATTTCTTCCGGACACATTTTCATTTTCATAATAATATGATTAAAAAGATTTCCAGTGTGTTTTGTTTTCCCGAATGACGATGAAACGAATAGATTGTCAAACGGTATTTCACATTTAGACAGTATTTTGCGAAGTGTATCATCAGAGAGATACATATCTGACACCAGAATGACAGTTTTACCTAGGTTTTTCAATTTGTGTAGGAGGTTGGCCATCGGTTTTATCGGAAAGGAGAATGATATTTCACATTCGATTTCTTTCTCTTTTAAATCGGAATATTCTTTTGGAAGGCATTTGTATATCTGATCAAGTGTTACGTCTTCAGAGGATGTTTTTCTTCTGGATTCTCTTTCCGCTTTGATGCGTGCATTGCAGAATCCTGGTTTTTTGAACGTTTTTTCGATATAACTGAAAACATCAATCGGTTTAATAAAGGAACGTGTAACTAAAGTATCATAAATATCAAATGAGATAATTTTCTTATTTTCCGATTTGGATAATATTGTATTGCGCGTATTTTCATATTGTTCATATAGAAAATCGTGAAATTCATTCATTCAAATCCTGACTCCGATTAATTTATGTTGGTATATGCGATATGGTTTCTAGTTGTGTTTTTAGGAATTTGTTAACTAAGCAACTATATATTCATTTATTCGAAGTGTGAGGATATGATTGCAAAATATCTGAATCGCGTAGATATTTGTGGGCTTTGTATGCGGAACTGACGGTCGATCCCATCATGTTAATGAATGTATCTAATCCGCCCATTTAAAAATGTAGCCCACGATATAAGTTTGCAACAACAAAAACCGAGGGCTAATCTCTCAGTGTCATATCTCCAATAATAATTCAGTGATGACATTGTATTGAAAAGCCCGTTTCGGTTGAGTTGCAACACAGAGGCTATAAGATGGGCCAAAAAAGAATTCCAGCAAACCGCACACGTAAAGTAGTGAAGCTATGCAAGGTTATTTTAAATGACAACAGACAGGCCACTTAATCGGAATGAGTAAAAAGATGAGTGCAGTCGCCGGGATTCGAACCCGGGCAATGAGCTTGGAAGGCTCAGATCCTAACCAGCTAGATCACAACTGCCTAAAACCTTGTATTTCAAAATTATATTTAATATTAACTGATGGAAAATTAAAGAACATATGTTAAATCGTTGTCTGCGCACATGTTTTCGAACACTATTCTAATAAGGTATAGGAAATATGGGGCATTATGCACTACAGCCCGCCGATGTTTGATAACAAGAGGGATATCCGGTTGTGGAAGAAAATCAATTCCAGTGCCGGCAAACAATCAGCGTTGAATGAAATACTGAATGGGAGCGAACCGGTTCATTCCGCAATTCTGGTGAAAGCTATACAATACCTTGACAAGAAAGGTATAAAAGTCGAGAAGAAAAAGAAGAAGGGTGACGAGAGTTCTGGTGAAATTCCGGAGGCTTACGAGAAGACTTTGGGTCAGGTGATGAACGATCTGGTTTTGAGAAGTCGTTCATGCGATTGT
>CAKQHC010000126.1 GCA_934234005.1 uncultured Methanomassiliicoccales archaeon
TCTTTTATCAACATAAACACAAGCTGTTTTTGTCTTTGTTTTCCTTATTGCAGTTGAAACCTCCTTTCTTTCCTTCAAAGATGATTTGCCGGCTTTCTGTTCGTCATTGTCGTGTTTTTTCCTATTATTGCGGGATATTTTTGCATAATCGCTTGGATAAATTACATTAGAAACATCGAAACCAAACTTGGTTTCATGTTTATTTAATGACGTTCCATAAGATGCATTTCCGAACTCGTCCACTACAATTATATATCTGTCTTTGGGACTGGTCCTGTTCCATTTGTGTATAAATTCTTCATCGTCTAAATATTCTTTCTTCATTCTGATTGTTTTCTTTCTTATTCTGCTCCCTCCATCCTGTTTTTAAAACGGAACGGATTTCTCCGTTCCTAAGCCGTTTGTACCGTCCATCCGAAGTCCGTTCTTAAGAACCATGTAACGTACGTGTACGTATGATACCGGAGATACGACGATACGGATCCGTCGCCGTGCGCCGCCCAAAGACTGCATGCCCAATCAATCAGGTGATTTGCTTCCCAGAGAACGGCGACGAACAGAACCGCCAGGACAATCAGCGCAACCGCATTGCCCAACCAATAGGCCAGCATGCCCGTCATACCTGCCCTCCGTTCATCAGAATCAGAACCACGCCCGCAATCGTCAGAACCGACAGAAAGACGAATACGCCAGCACTGACCAGCAGCAGTCCGCGGATCATGTTGAACAAATTCACGGAAACAGCCCCTGAAGACAGTCTCCGTAGAACCTGACCAATGCCGCAATGCAGTATATCGCGCCCACGGCATACAGTCCGTATAATGTGACGGTTCTCATCCGAACACCTTATCGATCCAATAGTCCAGATAGCCCAATGCGCACAATATGACGAATGCTATTCCTATGACGGCTGCCGCCAGCACCAGCTTCAACCGATCACTTCCTTATTCCGAAACGGGATTTCTTTCCGGAAGTTTTCTTCGCCGGAATGCATTTCTCCGTTTTCTTTTCTGAAGATTTTCTCCCGGACGTTTTCGGAACAGCGATACATTTCTCCGTTCTTCCGGAACCGCGGACCTTCTTTCCGGAAACTTTCTTTCCGACTGTTTCCGGAATGCATTTGTCGGTTTTCGGAGCTTCCTTCTTTTTCGAAACCCTAACTCTGACCGGAGTAACTCCGTTGTCGTATTCGGAAACCACATTAACGGCCATCTTTCCCTTGCCGTTGATTCTTAGCCTGGAGATATGCGATTTGGATCAGTTTTTACTTACGGACTCTACGGCTTTTGTCCCCGTTCAGCTGCTTTCTGTCGGAGAACAGTTTGCGGTCCTGTTCGCACATTGCCCTTGCTTCGGCATCCGTAGGGGATCTCCACCTTCCCGTCTCTTTGTCATTGACGGGGACGAAATGATAGTATCCGGACATTCCTTCGCGTCTGGCCAACTGTTCTGCGACTGTCAGAGACTCTTCAACGTTTGACCTCGTGGACTCCGACCATCCTTTGCGCCTGACCGCCGATTTGGTTTTGCCGGAGAGAAGCGAAAGTTGATCTACGAGATTGGAAACCGAAACGTCGAATCTGTAGGTTCTTGCGGCATCCCCTTCGTTTTTGATGGTAAACGATATGCCGTCAAAGTTTCCGTCCAACGTTATCCGTACCATGTCTCCGGAACATCTTTTTCCGGAGATATTACGTTTTCGAGATTTCCGAAAACATTTTTACATCCGTCCAGAGCGCACGCGCACACGTATTTTTTCATTGAATTTCAATGTCCAGACTTCCGAATAAAACAGATTTTGCATAGCGTATGGTTTCATATGAAAATATTCGGGATTCCGACAGAAACGCTCCGCATCGAAAAATCAATATGTGTGTTAACATTCGGGAAGAACGCCAGGGTAGAAGTCCGCGTACGAGGACTTCTGTCCTTGGGCGCGGACTTCTACCCTGTGCTAAACTTATGGGAGGTGAAGACATCACCGAAGATAAGAAGAAACAGGGCAACACCGTCTCAAAGCTAGCCCTGGCCCTCTCTGTAATTCGGCTATTGCTCGAATTACTTAGATAAATAGTTTATCAAACATCTTAAGGCTGTCTCCGGACAGCCTGCAATGTTCGTAACGTAAATTTGTTTTCGGATATATATCTCTAATCCAATGATGTTCTAACACGGATCCGTATGGAATCAACCTGTGACCGATTTGGGAAAAAACACAAAAAGTTCTGTAAAAGCGTTTTAAATCGATTTTAGGACATTTTCGTATTCGGAGGTATTGCGATACCTCCGGCACGGAGTTTTTGGATTACGGCTCAAATCTGTGAGCGGTTATTTTTCAGTCAGAGCGCACACGCACGCACACGCCGACACGCACGCACACACTCCTTGACAGGGGCGTATCTGTCGTGGCCAGACATCAGGCGTACGCCATCGTCTGCCCCGACAGAGCCCCAGCTAATGCCCCTATGGTCGGCTGTCGTGGAGTACGCAACCACCGCCGAAGCAGTTGTATGCGAAACCTTGACATTTTTTTGGTTTTTATTTATAAAGACTATATAAACAAACTCGACCGATCATAGGGGATATACTTCAAGTACTGCGTGTGTGCGTGCGTGTGCAGTCGCCTCTCCGAGGATCTTAACCTCAAAAACCGAAACGTGGAGAGACATGATGGTTCGCACAATATCACGATTTACACAATTTAAAAATTCACAATTCTTGTATGTGTCGCAGATTCTAGTCCGTAGATTTTTCTCAGCCCGTCCTTATCTAGTGATAGCCGAGGATATCTCCCCATGCACTGACAGCATCTTCCGGAGTTTCTCCCGGACGAACAAAAATAGCACGTCTGCACAAAGTGCAGCGTATCGCTTTCTTTCCACTGTCTGCATACATCGGAGCACCGCATACCTGACAGTTTATAGATATGAGCCGAGACATTTACTCCACCTTCGTCCGGTTTGTCGCAGATTCTAGGCTCATCGATTTTGCCCTGCCCTCTCCCATACCAACAGTGAGGGTCATTATCTGCATCCAATCCACAGTATCTGCACGTCGCGCAATCGGCAATTTTTCTGATATCCGTAAAAAGGTACCTTTTACCGTCCACTATTCTGACCAGCATTTTTCCATTATTCAGCCTGTCCAACAACTCTTCCGCGGCTTCGAAATCGATATTGAAGTAGTGCATTACATCGGCTTTGGATCTCCATGTGCGGCAATATTCGATAACCTGATCGTCACCCGGACGCGTGATAAAAGTTTGATTTTGTTCGCGGACTTTGACGTATATTGCAATATCTCCGGACTTATCATCGCCATCGTACGGCTTGGATTGATAATATATGTCGGGAATTGCCGATTT
>CAKQHC010000127.1 GCA_934234005.1 uncultured Methanomassiliicoccales archaeon
TCGTTATTCGGAAGTGATATGACATACTCTTTACTGCTTATCGGAACGGCATTCAGATAGCCTGCAACGGCCATAACTGAGTAGATTGTATCCGGATTGGAATCCATATCCCTCATGGAAATGGCGGGGTTCAGTCTGGCGGTAACTTTCTCTCCGTTGGCGATGCTTGTCAGATTCTGATAAACTTCGTCGGTGGCGTTGTCAATCAGAGTGTAAATGATGTTATTGTTGCTGGTATTTATCCAATACGTTCCCGGTTCAAAGCCGTCATACACATACGATAAGATACTCCATGGGTTGTATATTTCTGCATTACCGAATCTGTATCCGTCGTACCATTCTTTAGCTTCTGCGAACTTTTCCGGATGTCCGTAATATGTCAGAATTTCTTTTACTTCGGATTCGGTGAATCCGTATCTCTCGTCAAACCTCTTTGTAAAAATATTGTTTACACCAAGATTGTTCAATCCGGAAAAGATGCTCTCTTTGGCAATCTGCATTATTCCTGTAACAACGGCGAAACTCATATGAGTATTATCTTTGAGAACAGATGAATAGAATCCTTTCAGGAACGAAAGAATCTGTTCGTATGTGTCTTTGTTGAATGAACTGTTGATAGGATTGTCGTATTCGTCAATGAGAACAATCGGTTTAACGCCATGATAACTCTCTAAAAGTTCACACAAAACCTTTAGTGATCTTTTTAGTTCAACCTCGGACAGTTTGTTGGCGCGACCTCTCATGTAAAAATCCATGCGTTCTTCGGGCATGTTTTTATCATCTTTCAGATAGCCGAATTCGAGATATACATCCGCTACGCTGAGTCCGATATCTTCGATAAACCCGCTGTAGTATGTGGTCAATTCTTTCATGGATATAGAAATCACGGGAAACGAATTCTTTAGTTTCATGCAGTTCTCGTGTTCGCTGACCTTCAGGTCATCGAACCAAGTGTTTCCTTTGTACTTCATATTGAAGAATGCATCAATCATCGACAGGTTGAGGGTCTTTCCGAAACGTCTCGGTCTGGTAAACAGATACGCTCCGTTTCCGTCATCGATAATATCCGAGATAAGTTCCGACTTGTCTACGTAATAGTAGTTCCCGTCACGGATTTCTTTGAAATCGATTTTTCCCGTCTGAGGTATCAACATTTTGAATTCCTCCGCTTCTTCATTCATGAAGCAATAGTTATTGGTGTTCTCTATTTAAAAAAATTCAGTGGATTCAGCCGACAACCAAAATGACCGTTATTTTATACTTCGTGCATAAACTTACCACATTGGTGAACCGTATTTAATAACCAAAATACCTCATACTGACAATATCTATAAATGAATGAATCTTAGTAGTCCGTTAGCGAGTATCATGACCAAGCTAGATCTTATTCCGGTAGAGGATATTAAAGTTACAAAAGGCATGACCGTCGACCAACTTTTGAATGCAATGGGACGCTCAGGCGGATTCACCGCACAAAAGCTTGCCGATGCCACAGACATTGCAACAAAAATGATTAAGAAGAAAGACTGCCTGAGAATCATATCATTCCCTGCATGTATAATGGCCACCGGAACGCGCGGAGTCATTGTCGATATGGTGAAGAACCACATGATCGACCTCATTATTACCACATGCGGAACACTTGACCACGATTTATCCAGAACATTCGCCCACTATTACAAAGGCGATTTTGCCATGGACGATGAAAAACTGAGAGAGAAATATGAAATCAGCAGACTCGGAAATGTCCTTGTTCCTGATTCATGTTACGGTGAAGTCCTTGAAGACAATCTTTTGCCCATGTTCGATGAGATTTTCGCCGAGAAAGAAGATATGACAACTCATGAAATCATCGACCAGGTCGGAGCAAGACTCGACAATGAAGATTCTCTCCTGTATCAGTGTCACAAAAACGGTGTTCCGATTGTCGTACCCGGAATAACAGACGGTTCGTTCGGATGCCAGCTTTGGATGTACTATCAGACACACAGAAAGCTCAGAATTGATCTCTTCGGAGATGAACAAATGCTTTCGGAAATGACAATCAGAGCAAAATACACCGGAGGAATCCTGATTGGCGGAGGTATCTCCAAACACCACACCATTTGGTGGAATCAGTTCCGCGGAGGACTTGACTACTGCATCTATCTTACCACCGCACAGGAATTCGACGGATCGCTTTCGGGAGCGCAGATCAGAGAGGCCGTTTCCTGGGGTAAAGTCAAACCCAATGCCAAGAAGATGACTGTTGAAGGCGATGCAACCATCACCCTGCCGATTATCTACGCGGGCGTTGCCAACAGAGTTCTCAAAAACTTTTGATTGAAACAGAGGGCATCCCCCTCTTCTTTTGTATAAATTCTCTTTATATCCATCAACAGATGGTTCGTCGAATTGTAACTTGATTTATGCCGAACAAATGCAGATTTGATAATACAAAATCTGTAACGATTGCCGAACACAATCTTTCCATCGATAATTGTTTTATTCCGTCAATCATAACGTAATTTAACAGAAGGTTCCAATTATGAAGGATGCCGGTCACAGATCATGCATTGAAGCTGCACTTAATCACGAAAGAGGGGAGAGAATTCCCGTAAATAATTTCGCGTTAGCAACCGCCGCCAGAAGCTGTGGCGTAGATCTTGATGTTGCAAGATGGGATCCCAAATTATCCGCAAAAGTCGCCGTCGATTATTCTATACGCACCAAATCAGACTTTGTAAAACCGATGATTGATTCGCAGGTACCGTTCGTGGATTTGGGAATGAAGGTTGTTTTTCCGAAAGACGATTACGGAATGATTCCCGAACATATGGTCGAAACTTCGGAAGATGTGGATAAATTAGAGCTATTCGATCCTTATGAATCCAAAACATGTCCTTCGTTTACCATCAATGCTATCGAAAGTCTGGAAGAAACTGTTAAAATCCTTCCGGAAGACCTCCATATCTGCGGCCTTTCGTGGGGGCCGATTTCTACGGCCGGATATATCATGGGTGCAGAAAATCTGATGATGGCTATGCTCATGGAACCGGAACTTGCCCAATCGCTTATCACCAAGATAACACCGTTGGTAGCAGATATGCACAAACGGATGATTGATGCGGGGGCGACCGTAATGTGGATGGCAGATCCCACTTCATCGGAAGATTTGATATCGCCTGACATGTTTGCCGAATTCTCGGCCCCGCATATCACAGAAGTAATAAGCAAAGTCAAAGAACATGAAAAAATTCCGACCTTCGTACATATCTGCGGAAACACTCTCGAAACAATGAAGCAGCTTCCGTCAACAGGCGCAGACTGTCTCAGTTTGGATCACGCCGTAGATATTGCCAAAGCAAAACATAATGC
>CAKQHC010000128.1 GCA_934234005.1 uncultured Methanomassiliicoccales archaeon
GGAGATTATGGAAAAGAATAATACGGTAAAGGATGAAAAAATCGAGAAATACTTGGACATAACGCGCAGGGCTCTGGAAAAAATACGCATAGCCGCTCCGGAAAAATCGTTTAACAGGAGGCTGGCGGACAGTTTCATGGAGATGGCCAATTGCTATTATTCCGATGCAAAACACTTTAAAGAAACGGGAGACATCGTTACGGCTTTTGCTGCGGTCAATTATGCGCATGCGTGGCTGGACTGCGGGGCCAGAATCGGTTTGTTTGACGTAGACGGAGACGACGTACTGTTCACTCTGTTCGAATGACATTCAGGTCGTCACGGCACGAACCACATACATATATGTTGGATTTTTCTATACCCAGCAATGCTCTTGTCCTTTCCGCCGGGGCATCCGTAAATATGCTGTTTCCCAACATGCACATGGCTGCCCTGTATCCGTAAGAATGCAGTGTTTCCAGCGCTTCCGTAACCTTGCGCGGCTCTATTCCCGATTCTTCGGAGAAAACATTCGATTCTCTGTAAAGCGAATCCAGAGTACGGTCGGCAAGAAACGATTCGATTGCGGAATCCGCAGCAGAACGGATATTCTTTACGGCATCGGCATCGGAAAGAACGTCCGAAGTTATTATCTTGGAACCGAGAACTGCCAGACATATCCCGTCCATTCTCCCTCTCACATTCTCGACTCTGCCGTAAGGAGGTATTCCGGGTACCGTACGGACCGGCAGATCCCTTCCCGCGGCGATAGCCGCGACATCGCCTAATCCGCCTCCGCCGTTGATTTCCGCAATATGTGCGGCTTCCACAGCTTCAGCAATGGTATGGCCCGTTTCGGATGCGATGCATACGGCTGCCGAGAGGGCCCCGGCTGCGCTCATCCCGAAGCCTTGGCTGACGGGCAGATCGTTGTCTATCTTTATGTCGAAACCCCTGCCTTCGCACAGGGCTTCTGCCGCCAGGCGCGTTACCGGGGCCTCGGATTCTGTTCCGTCAATTATTATTCTGATTTCGGAATCTTCTCTGGATCCCACTTCGCAGTGTGCCCCCAGCGTCAGCCTTATGCCGAATCCCCTGGACCCGGTGGCCAGAGGATTGAGCGACGAAAACGGCTGGAACACGCACGAAACGTGTCCCGGGCAGAAGCATCTGCTCATATGTGGTCCACGCAGAAATCGAGAATCGCATCGGAAATCTCTGCCTTGGTTCCCGTAACGTCCCTGCATCCGTCTTTCGTGACCAACATAGCCGACGAAGTCTTCATTCCGACTGCATCGATATCGTTGGCTACGACTGCGGCAAGCTCATACCTGTCCAGGCGGTCGCGGGCGCGTTTTTCCAGCATCTCGGGCGACAGGCCGGATTCCGCTTTAAATCCGATTACGGTTCCGCATTTGTCATGTATGGCCGGAAGGACCTTGGGAACAGGATCCAATTCGAGCGTGAATCCGTTTTCGCTGGGTATTTTGCCTTTGGCCACATCTTTCGGTGCGAAATCCGCCAGGGCTGCCGGGACTATAACCGCATCATGGTCAATGTCTTTCGACATTTCCAGCAGTTCCGATACCGTGGCATAACGGCGTATGGGAATGTAGTCGGGAAGTTCCACGCTGCATCCCCCCATCCACATTTCCACGTCCGCACCTCTCTCGAATGCGCGTTTTGCCAACTCAACCGACATGAGACCGGTGGAACGGTTGGTTATGATTCTCATTCCGTCTATGGGTTCTTCGCTGCGTCCACCTATAACCAGAATCTTCTTTCCCGTGAGATAATTCAGAGACAGCATACGGAAGGTCCATGCCACAACTTCGTCCCTGGATGCTACTTTTGCCCTTATTCCGTCTGTACGCGGTCCGATAAACGTTATTCCCCACGATTTTAACTTGTTCATATTTTCGGATACGGCCGGATTCCTGTACATGGATTCGTGCATGGCGGGCGCGATTGCCACCGGTATGCCTGCGCCCAATGCGACCGTTGCCATAGACGTTACCGGCGTATCGTCTATGCCGCATGCTATTTTCGATATCGTATTGGCGGTTGCAGGATATATCAGAAGGAGATCTGCGTCGCGGGGGCTTCCTGCCATCGTTATATGCTCGGTTGCACCGGTGAGTTCGGTTACCGGCTTGTGTCCGCTTGCGAACTCCAGCGATTCGGGAGTTACGAGTTTGCATGCCTCTTTGGTCATTACGGGAAACACGGTTGCTCCGTGTCTGATCAATTCGCGTATGGTTCCGAAACATTCGGTGGCGGCGATACTTCCGGTAATGCCCATGATAATTGTCTTTCCTCTCAGTCTGGTACTTTTCTCACAATAGATTTCTTCCGACGGGTGCATGGTATCACAGAATTTTTTCGATCTCTTTTAACGCGACATCTGCCAATTCGTCAACGGGTTTCGATGCGTCCAAAATTATGAAATTATATTTATCGGCTAAAGAAAGGTACGTTTTGCGAACTTCTTCGAGAAAATCGAGATTCTCGAATTTGCTGATATCTTCTCCCCTTGCACCGACACGGCCGAGACTAATTTTAGGATCGATATCCAAAAGGAATGTTATGTCCGCTTCATGGACGAAAGGCTCGCTTATTTTTTCCAGCCACTCCATGTCGGTGCGGTCTCCGCCCAATACGGCAGATTGATATGCCAGTGTGGAAGCAAAATATCTGTCGCACAGGACTACGCTGCCGTTGGCCGTCAGTGCATTGATCTGTTCCGTATGATTGCTGCGATCGGCAAGGAACAACAGAGATTCAGTGCGCTGGGATATTTTTCCCGCGGAACCGTCCCTTATAAATTTTCCAATGTGTTCGTGAGTAGGTTCGGCGGTTATCACTGCATTTCTGTATGACAGTTTTTCGGCCAACAGCTTACATAATGTTGTTTTACCGGAACCGTCGATTCCTTCTAAGGTTACAAACGCACCTTTCATCGACATACGGTATGTATTAACCGATGTATACTTTACTATAATTTGTTACGGTAATCGGATAATGTTAAACATTGTGTGCTTACGGTAATGCCGTTATTCTATACGTTCCATCACAACTTTCGGTCTTTTGCCGTTGAAACACACTCCGTACAGAATCAGATTCTTGCCGAGTCCGTAAGGGTATTCTCTGTTCTTGATTTGCTCTATTGCTGCTTCGGCTTCTT
>CAKQHC010000129.1 GCA_934234005.1 uncultured Methanomassiliicoccales archaeon
ACATACTCATACGCACGTCAGATTGGAAAGACATCTCGGACATAGGATCGATATACCGCAGTTACGGCGAATACGCATACGGAAGGGGAATGAAGGGAAAACGCGTTCCGGAAGCATTCCGCAGAAATTTGGGCAGAATGGATGTCACTGTGAAGAACAGCGTCAGCCGCGAGTACGATATGATAGACAACGATGATGTGTATAACGATCTCGGCGGTATGAACGCGGCTGTGCGTTCGATAAGCGGAAAAATGCCCATGTCCGTAATCGGATGCTCCGCAGATACGGCCATGCTGCGTACCCGTACGATAGACGAGGAGTGCAGATACATTTTCAGGAGTAAAATTCTCAACCCGAAATGGATCGAAGGTCTGAAAGAACACGGATTCAGGGGAGCTCAGGAAATCTCCGACATGGCAGAGTATGTTTTTGCATGGGATGCCACATCAGGCATAATAGACGGTTGGCAATACAAGTCGATCGCGGAAAAATTTCTTTTTGACGGTACGAATTCCGAATGGCTCAGAAGTGTCAACCCATATGCAATGTTCGAAACCGTGCAATGGCTTCTGGAAGCTATAGGGCGCGGCATGTGGGATGCAGACAAAGATACCGAAGACAGACTCAAAAGACTGTATGAGAGTCTCGAATCGGACATGGAGGGCACGGAATGAACGATTTTATTATTTCTGCAAAAAATATTACGAAACGTTTCGGCGATTTTGAAGCGGTTAAGGATATATCGATAGATGTCCGTCGCGGAGAGATATTCGGTTTTTTGGGACCCAACGGTGCAGGTAAGACAACTACAATCCGTATGCTTACTATGCTTTCTCCGCCGACATCCGGAATAATAGAAGTTTGCGGCAGAGAAGTATGCGGGATGGCAGATCCCGTGATGGGCCGTATCGGAATAATACAGCAGCATATTTCTTTGGACAAGGATGTGACCGTACGTGACAATATAATGTATCATGCGATACTGCACCGCATACCCAGAAAGGAAGCGGAGAGACGCATGGGGGAATTGGCGTCGTTTATGGGTCTCGATCCGTATTTGGATAAACTCGTGATAAATCTGTCCGGGGGATGGAAACGCAGAACTGCCATAATATGCGCTATGATGCACAAACCCGAAATATTGTTTCTTGACGAACCCACTTCCGGATTGGACACCCAATCCCGTCATATGCTGTGGGATCTGATCCGTATGCTGAATGCGAACGGCACGACCGTATTCATCACAACACATTATATGGACGAAGCAGAGGAATTATGCGACAGAGTAGCCGTAATAGACCACGGTACGGTAGTGGCTACGGGATCGCCCGAAGATCTGTGTAAGTCGGTCGGATTGTGGACCGTGGAGTATCGCGACGGCAACGGCAGTAAAATATACCGTTATTTCAGCGATTGGAACGATGCCGGAGCTTTCCAGAAATCTCTGCCGTTGGATTCCAAAGCAGTGTCTAGAGCCACAAACTTGGAAGACGTGTTTCTGGAACTGACCGGCCGTACAACCTCGGTTACGGAGGAGGTGGCATTCAGGGTATGAGCGTCATTGCAGATTCCTTCCGTGTAGCATGGATAGACATGCGTTATGTCAGAAGAAACATAGTTGCAGTCATAGTGACGACGTCGGTCGTTCCTTTGCTGTATATGTTTGCATTCGGTTTCGGATTGGGCAAAGGTATGACAGTGGACGGAATGGATTACCTGGCATTTATGATCCCGGGGATAATTGCGTTGTCCACGCTGACAGGTTGTTTCAATACCGTGGCTACAAAAGTTATGGTACAACGTAACTATTACCAGAGTTTTGACGAATTATATCTCTGTTCGATGAGACCCGTTTCTATAGTTTTGGGAAAATCATACATGGGTGTTATCCGCGGATTAATCAGTTGTGCGGTATTGTATACGGTTGGAATGATTGTATGCAAAGATATCCGCATTGTTCCAACAGCATTGTTGCTGATTGTATTTTCATGTATGATTTATTCGTTGTTGGGCGTCGTATCCGGACTGTTGGCCAATTCACACATAGCATTGAACCTGTTCAACACTTTGGCAGTTCTTCCTATGACATTCTTCTGCGGAACCATATTTTCGCTGGATGCACTGCCGTCATGGTTGGCGGATGCAATCGGAGTATTGCCGTTAACGCAATCCACGGCATGTATCAGGGCATCGATGTTGGGAACCGAATTTCCGTGGATATCATTGCTGGGTATGATTGTGTTTTTCACATTGTTCCTGTCAGTATCATGTTTTATTATGATTAAGAGGCGTTCCTGATGAATGACAGTATAATCGAGGTTGAAGATCTGAAAGTGTGTTTCGGCGATTTCACGGCGGTGAACGGATTATCATTTTCAGTATCCCGTGGGGAAATTTTTGGTTTTCTCGGGCCTAACGGTGCCGGAAAAACAACTACAATCCGTACGATAACCACAATACAGAAGCCCACTTCCGGCAGGGTATCTATAGACGGTTATGACGTAAGAACCGATTATATCGAAGCTAGAAAGCGTATCGGCATAGTTCAGCAGCATATTGCTCTCGACAAAGATCTGACAGTGAGACAGAATCTCAAACAACACGCATTGCTGAGGAAGATTCCAAAATCGGAGCTGAAGAATAAAATTGAGACTATGGCCTCTCTTCTTAAATTGGAAGAGCAGATGGATAAACGCATATCGGACTTGTCCGGAGGATGGAAACGCAAGACATCCATAGTTGCGGCCATACTTCACGATCCGTCCGTTTTGTTTATGGATGAGCCGACTGCGGGTTTGGACACACGTTCCAGACATATGCTGTGGGATCTTGTCCGTATGCTTAACCGCAACGGGACCACGATTTTTCTTACCACGCATTATATTGAAGAGGCCGAGTCTCTGTGCGACAGGGTTGCGATAATCAACCGCGGGAAGATGATTGCGGTCGGAACCGTCGACGAACTCAGAGATATCATAGGGCGTGTCGCGGTGGAAACAACGGATAACGACGGAAGGATCTCTTCCAAATATTTCCATTCCCGCGAGGATGCTAAGAT
>CAKQHC010000130.1 GCA_934234005.1 uncultured Methanomassiliicoccales archaeon
AATTATGCTTCAGAGGACTTTTGCTCTGTTCGGAGACAAATCCGTCATAGAGAACATCATGGATGCGATTCCTGATGACGTATCCTACGAGGAGAAAGTGCAGCGTTCCATTAAGCTCCTGGAAATGGTCAACATGACCCACAGGACAACGCACATCGCAAGGGATCTTTCCGGAGGAGAAAAACAGCGTATCGTTATGGCCAGACAGCTTGCCAAAGAGCCTTTGTTCTTCCTGGCCGACGAGCCCACGGGTACGTTGGATCCCGTTACCGCGGAAACAGTCCACCAGGGACTTATCGATTATGTCCGCGAACACGGAATCTGTATGGTATTTGCATCGCATTGGCCGGAAGCAATTACGAGAATGGCGGACGAAGCCATACTCCTGGATGCCGGAGAGGTCAGGATGCAGGGAGAGCCACAACCCATTGCGGATTTCTTCATGAAGGAGTACAAATTCGAAAAAGCCCCGGTCAGCGAGTTCGGAGACACTCTGATAAGATTGGAAGATGCCAAGAAGCATTATTTCTCAGTTGTAAGAGGTGTGGTCAAGGCCGTGGACGGCGTAACCGTGAATATCAAAGAAAGGGAGATTTTCGCTTTCGTCGGTTATTCGGGAGCAGGTAAAACCACCACATCCCGTATGATTGCGGGTATGACTCCCGCGACAAGCGGAAAGGTGTTGGTAAGAATCGGAGACGATTGGATCGACATGTCCGAAACCGGAGAGCTCGGAAAAGGCAGGGCTACGCCGTACATCGGATTCCTGCACCAGGAATATACTCTGTATCCGTTTGACACTGTTCTGCAGAACCTCACGACCTGTATCGGAATGAAGATGCCCGCGGAACTTGCAAAAGCTAAAGCCATACAGGTTCTCAGAAGCGTTGGATTCCCCAAAGAGGATGTGGAGAACATTCTGTTCTCGTATCCCGATTCGCTGTCCGTAGGAGAGTGTCAGAGGATTGCGTTCGCACAGGTTCTGATTAAAGAACCGCGTATTATCATTCTCGACGAGCCCACAGGTACGATGGATCCGATTACCAAGACAATCGTCGCGAAATCCGTAATCAGAGCCAGAGACACTCTGGGCGAGACGTTCATCGTGGTGAGCCACGATATGGACTTCATCAACAACTGCTGCGACCGTGCGGCTTTCATGAAGGGCGGAAAAATCCTTGCCGTCGGAAAGCCCGGCGAGGTACTGGAAGAGTTCAAGCAGGAGACGGCACCCGAAGGTGAATGATTTATGAAGCAGAAGATGGGAAGACATCTCAGCTTCGTGGAGTGCAGGGATTCGATGGGTCTCGGCGTCGGAGGCGGATTGGCCCAGAGAGCCACCATCTCCGAGTCCGGCAGGGATGTGGTAGCCATAGCCATGGGCCCCGGTCGCAGACACATAACAAAACCTGTCTGCGAAATAACTTACGCTCTGCGCGAGGAAGGGATAGATACCAGTGTGTTGGTGGTCAATGCCGGATCCGGAGTGCCGGCCGATGCGCCCGATATGACTACCGGATCGTGTTTCGGATTGGATCCCATAGAAGTTGAGAGAATTCAGCAGTACAAAGTGGCCCTGATACATTTGGGTAATGTTCGTCTGCACATTATTTACAAGGCAAGACTTATTCTCAGAAACGTCAACATACCCGCAATTATCGTGGCGCAGTGTCCGGTCGATTTCGAGGATTTCGCGGCGATAGGTGTGAAGACGTCCAAGGTTATGCCTCCGGACGATAAGATTCAGACCAAAGGAGAAATTGTGGAGATTGTGACCGGAGTGGTCAGGGGAGTTACCACTACGCAGGACAAACTGGATGAAATTGTATCCAAAGTACAGTCAATGCTTCCGGAGCGTGATTGACCGTGAAGGTAACCGTAAACGGAAAAGAGAAAAAACTGAAGGAAGGAGCTACGCTTAAAAATGCTCTTTCCGGGCAGCCGCATGTCAAAGGGACGATGGTTTCCGTATATCTCTCGTCCGAGAAGGTCACTCATCAGACCAGCGAGTTCGAGATTGTCACGAACCGCGGCGTTATGGTCATGCATCTGGCCGATACGCCGGAGGCCGAAACATGGAGAAAATCCGTTCTCGAAGGAAACCGCAGACTTACGGCAAGGTGGGTTACACACGATCTTGTTGCTTTCGGTTCGTTCCCTACGGAGCAGGAAGTAGACCGCGGCACATACCTGTACAAAATGTATGACTGTTTTCTGTCGCTGGGAGGGTTCGACAACCATACCACATACCTGATGGTAGCCAAAGATACGCACAAAGGCTCCTACGGTGCGGGACACGCATTGGTCGGAAGAATTACCGTAGGAAGGCACCTTTTGGAGACGTTCAGGGAAGCCGATACGATCGAAGAAGTCAGGCCGCAGATATCAGAGACAAGTACGGACAACGTCATTGTCACCGACGATTTGGATTTCCCGTTGGAAGACGGTTATCGGATCGAGACTGCCGCGGTCATTGATTTGGACAGGAGATCGCCCGAAGCGGCCGAACATGTTTTGGTTTTGGCATCCGGCGGAACCATAACCGCAACGGAATCAACCGGCAGTTACATTGCATGTTCCGACGATTTGGATGTCACTCTGCCGTCTGAACACTGCGGCGTCAGGGACAGAAATACCGTTGCCGTGAGGACGGCGGGATTGGGTACGGGCCGTATGTTCATATACAGAGACAGACGGCAGACATCCGTCGCGCATACGGTTGCCGGAAGCGTTGTGTCGGGAGGCGCAATAGTATCCCGTCTCCGGGAGGGCCAGTCTTTTACGGTTGTCACCAATCCTCCGCGTGCTCTTGCGGTCGGTATGACGCAGAAAGCCGGAGAAGAATTCCTTGCCAAGGCAGGTATAGAAGCCGTACGTACCGGCGATACATCGGACGGTGCGATAATCGTGGAACAGTCTCCGGAACATACAATGGCAGCTCTTTCCCAGGGAAAAGTCGAAATCAAAGGTGTTCCGAAAGAACGTGTTTTCAGGATAAAACTGGACGATTCTCAGGAAGACAAACGTTCGGTCAAATATTTCCGC
>CAKQHC010000131.1 GCA_934234005.1 uncultured Methanomassiliicoccales archaeon
ATGCAGTTCTCGTGTTCCTGAACTTTCAGGCCGTCGAACCACGTGTTTCCTTTGTATTTCATGTTGAAGAATGCATCAATCATCGACAGGTTGAGGGTCTTTCCGAAACGTCTGGGTCTGGTGAACAGATACACTTTGTTTCCGTCGTCGATGATATCCGAAATAAGCTCAGATTTATCGACGTAGTAGTACCTTCCGCTACGGATTTCCCAGAAATATTCGATTCCCGTCTGAGGTATCAGCAATTTGAATTCCTCCGCTTCTTTATTCATGAAGCAATAGTTATTGTTGTTCTCTATTTAAAAAGATTCAGTGGATTCAGCCGACAGTTAGGATTGTGTTTCCACAGGAAATCTGCACAGGATGTATGTGCATGGTGCATCCGTACGATGCACCGCGCACATAGTTAACAGATGGTTTACTGATCGTTCCGATCTAAATTGGACTCGGGCACTTCCTCCCTCAGAGTTTCCTCCAACAGAACCTCCTCGGATGGTTCCGGCCCGGCATCCGTAGGTTCCGCAGATACGGGAGTGACTGCAATAATCTTATCGCCGTCACGCATATCCATTATCCTAACACCTTTTGCATTACGGCCGGTTTCGCGAATCTCGTCGGTATCTATGCGGATCATCTTTCCTGATTTTGATGTGACCATAAGCTGGTCCCCGATTTCCACTTTCCTGACACTTACAACGTTTCCGTTGCGTTCGTCAGTCTTGATGGTTATCACGCCTTTTCCTCCGCGACGGGTCTGACGGTAATCATCTACGTCGGAAATCTTACCGTAACCGTTCTCGGAAACGGTGAGCAACCTGTCTCCGGGTTTGACGACCGCCATCGAAATCACATAATCGCCGGGGTTAAGTGTCATTCCCTTCACTCCCATCGTATCTCTTCCCATGGGGCGGACATCGGTCTCGTCGAATCTCACAGCCTGTCCTTTGGCGGATGCGAGAATAATCTGTTCGTCTCCGGACGAAGTTGTTGTCTCTACGAGTTCGTCGCCCTCCTCCAACTTTATGGCCTTTATTCCCTTGCTCCTCACGTTTCCGTAAGCAGACATGACTGTCTTCTTGAAGAGTCCGTTTCTGGTGCAGAACACCATGTATCTGTCATCGGGGAATTCGGAAGCGTGCATTGTGTTGACCACATGCTCCCCTTCTTCAAGATCTCCGAGTATATTCACAATCGGCTTGCCCTTAGACTGTCTGCTTCCCTCGGGAATCTTGTATCCCTTCAACCAAAGCAGGCGTCCGCGGTTGGTTATGAACATTATGTAATCATGGGAATTCGCGACAAACATCCATGCAACATGATCGTCCTCTTTGGTCTGCATGGCGGTAAGGCCTACTCCTCCGCGGTTCTGTTGCTTGTATGTGCTGAGCGGAATCCTCTTGATGTAATTTTCATCGGAAATAGTGATTACCACGGTCTCTCTGGGAATCAGATCCTCTTCGTCGGAATCTATGGCATTGGGATCGATGACGGTACGCCTGTCGTCACCGTAGTTCTGCGACATTTCGCTGAGCTCTCCCTTGATGATGTTCAGTACCCTGTACTCGTTGGCGAGAATGTCTTTTAAATCATCCATAGTTACGATGAGCGCGTTGTACTCATCCCTGATGGAGTTGAGTTCGAGACCCGTAAGCTTCTGAAGCCTCATATCCAGGATGGCTTTTGCCTGATCTTCGTCAATTCCCAGCAGCTGCTGCAAACCGAGGTTTGCCTCTTCCGCAGATGCCGAACCGCGTATCAGGGCAATGGTCTGATCCAACATATTGATGGCTTTCATCAGCCCTTCCAACACATGGAATCTCTTCTCGGCCTGGCCCAAATCGTACTTTGTCCTTCTGACAACGACCTCTTTCCTGTGTGAGATATAATGGTCAATAAGCGATCTGAGACTCAGAATACAAGGTTTGTTGTCCACAAGAGCAATGTTGATAATACCGTATGTGACCTCCATATTAGTCTTCTTGAAGAGGTTCTCCAAAACGACCGCTCCTATGGCGTCTTTGTGCAGCTCGATTACAATGCGCATTCCGTGCCTGTCAGACTCGTCACGAAGATCCGTTATACCTTCGATTTCCTTGTTTTTGACACGCTCCGCAATCTGCTCGATCAACATTGCCTTATTGACCTGATACGGGATTTCATCAACGATTATCCTCTCTTTACCGTTGCTCATCTCCTCAAAATGTATGTTGGACCTGACTCTCAGCCTTCCGCGTCCAGTCTCGTACGCAGAACGTATTCCCGCCAGTCCGTAAATGGTTCCTCCTGTAGGGAAATCGGGACCTTTTATGAACTGCATCAAATCTTCGAGGCATGCATCGTTGTGGTCTATGACGTATGCGATTGCTTCGCACACTTCCTTCAGATTGTGGGGAGGCATCTTTGTAGCCATTCCCACGGCAATACCGTCGGATCCGTTCACAAGGAGATTGGGGAATTTGGACGGAAGAACCGTAGGTTCCTTAAGGGAACCGTCATAGTTATCCATCATGTCAACGGTTTCCTTGTCGAGGTCCGCCAGCAGATCGCTGGCCATCTTGGTCATCCTCGCTTCTGTGTAACGCATCGCTGCCGCGGAATCTCCGTCCACCGAACCGAAGTTACCCTGTCCGTCCACAAGAGGGTATCTCAGAGAGAACGGCTGTGCCATCCTGACCATCGCCTCATACGCCGCGGAATCTCCGTGCGGATGGTATTTTCCCAAAACTTCTCCCACGACAGTAGCCGATTTCTTATGCGGACGGTTGTAAACGAGGTTGAGATTGTCCATCGCATACAGGATTTTTCTGTGCACGGGTTTCAGACCGTCACGGACGTCGGGCAAAGCACGTCCGACTATGACACTCATGGAATAATCGATGTACGCACGCTGCATCTCTTTCTCGATGGGCTGAATGATGAGTTTCTTTTCTCCGTCCATTCTATCACACATCCAGGTTGACGACCTCGTGGGCATGCTCGATTATGAACTCCCTGCGCGGTTCGACATCTTCTCCCATAAGC
>CAKQHC010000132.1 GCA_934234005.1 uncultured Methanomassiliicoccales archaeon
TATCGGACACAGAGCCAGGACTGACTGAGTAAACTTTACTTTGGAGGTAACGGAGGAAGATTGGGATGCGGTTTCGGAATCCATGGATGCAATATGGGATACGCTGTCCGATCTGTACGGGACTGTTACGCTCAGCGATGTCAGGAGGTAAATTCATGGATGAAACAGAGATGAGGCGCATACTCTCCGACGTGGCCGACGGAAAAATGACCGTAGACGAAGCATCGCTGCTTTTGAGAATGGAACCGTTCGAGGATCTGGGTTTCGCCAAAGTAGATCATCACCGCGGAATACGCCAGGGTGTGCCGGAAGTCATATTCGGCGCCGGGAAAACTCCGGAACAGATTACGGCAATAATACGTTCCATGAAGTCCAACGGAGACGGAACTATTATAGTTACAAGGCTGTCCGAAGACGCCTATGCAAAAATTCCTCTTGATTTGGATATGAAATACAATCCGGTCAGCAGGATAGGGCTTATCGGCAGGAATGCAGAATGCAGCGGAGGTACGATAGCCGTCGTAACTGCCGGTACCAGCGACATACCGGTTGCCGAAGAGGCGGCGGTAACCGCAGAAATATTGGGTAACAAAGTAGTCAGAATATTCGATGCAGGCGTATCCGGAATACACAGATTAATGGCCCATAAAGCGGAGATAATGTCTGCCAGAGTGGTTGTGGCCGTGGCAGGGATGGAAGGCGCATTGGCAAGCGTAGTCGGAGGAATGGTTGACTGCCCCGTCATTGCGGTTCCGACAAGCGTGGGGTACGGAGCTTCGTTCGGCGGGTTGTCCGCACTTCTCACAATGCTGAACTCATGCGCCAGCGGTGTCAGCGTGGTAAATATCGACAACGGATTCGGTGCAGGTTATCTTGCAAGTATGATAAACCATATGGCACACGAATAAGGTTTCCGGCATTTTGATTATATATCCGCGCGGGTATGGCGGTGTATAACGGGGGAACCCAAAGTATGAGTAAAATCAGTGTAGCCGTCCTCGGAGCGACAGGGATGATCGGACAGAGATTCATCCAAATGCTGGAGGACCATCCGTATTTCGAGATAGAGGGCCTCTATGCATCGGAGAGATCTCAGGGGAAGAAACTTTCCCAAGTGTTGAAAGTCAGAGACCACGTGTATCTGGACGATACCATGGACCGCGAAATAGAGGTTATGGATATTAAAAAGATTTCCAAAAACTGCAGAATAGCATTCAGCGGAATACCCTCGGAGCTTGCCGGACCCACAGAGACCGAATTGGCCCAGGCAGGTGTTGCCGTATTTACCAATGCAGGTTCGCACAGAATGGACAAACACACTCCGATTCTGATTCCCGAGGTCAATCCGGAGCAGATCGAATCGATTAAAGACCAGCCGACATATTCCAACGGCGGATTTATCGTTACCAATGCGAACTGTTCTTCAACAGGTATCGCTGCGCCTCTGTGTGCGATGGATAAGGCATTCGGACTCAAACAGGTGTTTGTGTCCACATATCAGGCACTGTCCGGTGCCGGATACCCCGGAGTACCGTCGTTGGATGCAGTTGGAAACGTGGTGCCTTTTATTTCTCACGAGGAGGAGAAAATGGAGTCCGAACTTGCGAAAATGCTCGGAACATATTCGGACGGAGAATTCCATTACGCTCCTTTCAAAGTCATGGCCAACTGTGCCCGCGTACCCGTAGTGGACGGACACCTGGAATCCCTTGTTCTCGATTTCGAGGAACAGCCGTCGCTCGAAGAGCTCGAAAAGGCATTGGTGGATTTCCGCGGAGAACCTCAGAAACTCAATCTTCCGTCGGCACCGGAACAGCCCATTATAGTAAGGCACGAGGACAACAGACCGCAGCCCGTATTTGATGCGATGGCAGGCCGTCCGGAACGCGCAAGGGGAATGGCCGTTACCATAGGAAGACTCAGACAGAGCAACGGGTATTACAAGGCATTTGCCATGTCCCACAATACCCTTAGAGGCGGCGCCGGAGGTTCCGTTCTCAACGCCGAATTGGCCAAAGCCAAAGGTATTTTGTAAACATTTTACCGGCACAGCCGGTTTATTTTTTGTTGGTTTTATTATGATTCCCGCACTTTTATGGGTTGTTATAGGAGGATTTCTTGAACCTCTGTGGGTAGTATTTCTGAAAAAGACAAATGATACGCATAGTATCAAATGGGGTGTTTGTGCCGTAGTTATGATGATTCTCAGCCCTATGATGTTGGCATTGGGAATGGGAGCAGGTCTGTCTATGGGTGTTGCATATTCGATATGGACGGGAATAGGTGCGGTATGTACGGTGCTTACCGGGGCAATTCTGTATCGCGACCGTATCAGTGTACTAAAAGTGTTGTTTATGTTCATGATTATTGCCGGTGTGATCGGATTGCACCTTTCTTCGGGGATTTCGGCATGAATGCTTCTTGGTTATGGGTATTTCTGGGAGGTTTGTTGGAAACAGTATGGGCAACCACAATGAGTCTTTCCGATGGATTTACCGATTTATTATACACTGCGTTGACATTGGTATTCTTGGTATTCAGTACGCTGTGTTTGAATAAAGGGTTAAAATCAGGGCTTCCTGTGGGTCCGTGTTATGCCGTATGGGTTGGTATCGGAGCCATAGGATCTGTTATTGTGGATATGGCAGTCTTCGGACATTCGCTGAATCTCATAGGATGGGGATTCCTTGCTATGCTCATAGTCGGAGTTTTGGGATTGAATATGGTTTCGGAAGAGTAATTTGGCAGATTCAGGTGTTTTTCCTGATATTTGCCCAGAATTAATGTGCGTGCCGAAGTTCGGTACGGTTGTGTTTTAGAATTATTCAAATCGGCCGATTACGTGATAGGACAAATTAGCCGATTTTTTTTTACTTTATTATCAATGTTTGAAACTTGCCGATGCAGTTTTTCATCGACTGCATCCACTGAATCTTTTTAAATAGAGAACAACAATAACTATTGCTTCATGAATGAAGAAGCGGAGGAATTCA
>CAKQHC010000133.1 GCA_934234005.1 uncultured Methanomassiliicoccales archaeon
TGTCTTCAACACTGTGGTCCAAAACTACTGGCCCGCCTGTTCTTTCCGAAACATAACCATACTTTGTTTCGGAATCCGAAGATACAACATGACTGTCTCCTATCATTTCCGATGCTTCATCGGAATGTCCGGATTTCTCCAATATATGCATAAAGCGAACTGTATCTTCTGCACCGGCATTTAATCTGCCAAAAATGTCGTATGCATCCTTTATTGCATCGTCATCTCCGCAGAATTTACCCAATTCGGCATAGAAAATAACATCCTGAAGATAGGGATTATCCTGTCTGTGGATTGATTCCCTGATCATCTTCATTGCTCCTCTGTAATCCCTATGCTCATTAAGCTGATACGACAATGAACGGTATATCTCCGGATCCTCCGAACCGTTAGTCACCGCTTTCTGATAGCACAGCATCGCATCGTCGAACTCATTTACCGATTCGTAGAGATTGCCGCGTATCGAATATACTTCGTGATCGTCGGTTCCTTGGAATATTGCCATGTCCAATTCCCTGATGGCGTCGGATATCTTCCCTGAATCGTAATAAATGCGACCGAGGAGAGCGTGTGCTTTAGATATCTTCGGATTAAGGTCAACAACCATGCACAGAAGCGAAATGGCCTCGTCGCTTTTACCTGACTTAAAGTATGCTTCCGCATCTCTGAGCATTGCATCCGTATCCGGCATATCCTCTGTTTTACCGTCAGAATCTGTCGGAATCGTATGCACATCGTCTCCGTTACCGGCCGAAAAATCTGATGCATGATCGTTTACAACATTATCAGATTCGGATTGCAGACTATTGTCGATTTTGTCTTCATCCAAGGGCACATATTCCGGATCCTCGGGAACACCTTCAAAATCGGTTGTTTCCTCGATTACCTGAGAAAATTCAGGCTCGTTGTGCACAGAAGATGCAATCTCCAGTTCGGATTTATCTTTTCCGAGTTCTTCTTCTGCGATGTCTGCCATGGTGATGCTTCCCTTCATCGCCCTCTCTTTCAGAGTCTTTATGTCTGCGTTGTTGGGTTCCATCGATTCCATCATATCGCAAAGAGACAGCGCTTGGCTGTAGTCCTTGTTCAACATCAGGCAGTCGTATTTGCAACGAAGAAGAGCCGTATCTTTCGGATTATCATTGAGACCGCGCGATATTGCCTGCATCGCCTTCTTTGTCTCTCCGTTAAGTATCATGCATTTCGCATACAATGCCGGGGAATCGGACGGAGATAATTTGTAAAGATGCTCGGCATAAGGTATGGCTTTCACCGCAACGCCCGACTGGATGCACATACGTACGATTTCTCTCAAAATATCCTTATTGTCCGGAACCGTGGTAAGTGCCATTTCCAAATAGAATATAGCTTCGCGCGTACGACCTGACGAATCGAATATCATGGCTTTGCGCACCAATGCAAAAACAGATTCTGGATTGAGTTCGATAGCACGGTTAAGCGATTCGACTGCCCCGAAGCGGTCCCCGACAACATCCTGTATACAAGCCTTGGAAATCCAATACTCCGGTTCCGAAAGGTCGAGAATTACGGCCCTGTTGTAGGAATTTTCCGCGGCAACATAATCGCCCTGCGCCTCTTCTGCCATACCTTTGGAATGCCATACGACGGGGTCGTTGCTGTCTATCGTCAACGCCTCTGTATATGATTTTACAGCCGATGCATAATCCATTCTCGAATATTCTGCATTTCCTTTCAAACGGCGAAGCATTGCATTGTCCGGAAATTCCTTGTAAAGATCTCCGCAAACATCTATTGCTTCCTCGTTCAGGCCGTGTTCTATCAGAGACTCGATAACGGCACGCGAATTGTCCCAATTCAAATCGGCACGCAATGCCTTTTTGAAAAATTCCGCGGATTCCTCCCCGCTTCCCAAACCGGAATATGCCTCGGACATCGCAATCAGCGTTTCGGCATCTCCGGGAACTGTATCAAGAATCCTCTTGCATATTTCCAATGCTTCTTTGTAATTTTCGGTTGCGATACATATGTCTCTTTTCAAAACCAGCGCGTCTCTCTGAAACGGATCTTTACGAAGTATGGCCGAACATTTCTTATCGGCCGTTTTCACATCGCCTGTAACGAACATCATGCGGGCACGCTGAATCTTAGCCGGAATGTTCTTACGGTCATGCGTAGCTTTTTTGGACAGAAGAACAGCGTTCTTAAGTTTGTCCTGGCGCAACCTTATCTCTGACATAATAGCCAACGCATCGGAGTTTCTGGGTTCCTGCTCAAGGTATTGCGACAATATGCGCTCAGCCTCGTCTATCCTGCTGGCCGATATCAAAAGACGCGCAACAGACGATATTTCGGTTCCGTCCGCAAATTCGCTGCTTATGAAATTATCAACAGCCTCTTTAAGGCCGGAACCGTCTCCGGCACATGCTCTGACCGTATCTCTTAATACGCGTATATTGGTCTGATCGGATTTCCTCAGAATTTCCAAAGCCTTAACAGGCTCCCCTCCGGAAAGAAGAGCTTCGGCAATCTCGCATCTAAGATATTGCGGTGCACCGTCCAATATCGACAGATATTGTTTCTTCGCAGATGTCCAATCACGTTCGCTGGCCGACATTCTGGCAGCAGCGAGAATATATTCGCGGTCTCCTTTTGCATATCCTTCGGACTCTGCCAAAAGATCGCTGGCATTGGAACGGTTGCCTCTGAACCACGAACTGTATATCGAATACAATTCCCTCAGACTTCCGGTCGCGGGGGACGCGGGAGGTTCCTCTCCGGAATAAATTGCCTGTATTGCCTGTTTTATCGGCCATTCTCCGGCAACATCAACGATTTTCAGTATATCATAAG
>CAKQHC010000134.1 GCA_934234005.1 uncultured Methanomassiliicoccales archaeon
GAGAACATTTCTTTATATATTCCGCTATCAATCCGCATAAGTTCATCGTGAGTCCCGTATTCGGCAATCGTACCGTTTGCGAACACTGCGGTCTTGTCGGTGAAACGGGTGGACGAAAGACGGTGGGAGATATAGATCGCTGTTCATCTTATGAAAGAGTCGCCAACGAAAAGCAGTACTCCCTTGTTCGTCGCTTCTTCCCGAAAGGTAAGTCTTTTGACAATATTACGGATAAACAAGTAGTGTTTGTCGAAAACCGGATCAATAATTTACCCCGCAAGATCTTCAATTACCACTCTGCCGATTTTATTTTTAATAATGTCCTATTTGATATTGCAATTTAGAGAAAACACAAACTTCTGAGACATCAGTGTTGTTATTACACCGGTTAATGCAAGGGCTGCTGCGTTTTCGGATAGGTCTCACGGTATGGCGACCCCGGGATATCTGCATTTCTTGTGATTCGGAAACAGAAATAGCGGACGTTGTTGTTTGTTCAAAAGCAAGCGTGAAACGCATCAGTCTCCCTGAGTATTCTCCGCATCGGCTTCGACAGCATCCGAATCGAACGGCGCATCACGGTAGAACCGTGCCTGCTTGTCGAACATTTCCGTGTAGATGCCTCCCTTTGTATAAAGCTCGGCGTGCGTTCCGTACTCGACAACGTGACCGTTGTCAAACACGGCGACCTTGTCGGCAAGTTGAACGGCAGACAGACGGTGCGTGATCAGAATCGCGCACTTGTCGGTAATCATGTTATTGAACTGAGTATAGATCTCATATTCCGCCATGGGATCAAGCGCGGCCGTAAGCTCGTCGAGAATGTAGACGGGACGGTTGTGATAGATCGCTCTTGCGATGGCGAGCTTCTGATCTTCTCCCCCGGAGAAATTGACGCCGTCATCGTCGATCATCCTTCCCAGCTGTGTGTCCAAACCTTTCGGAAGCTGATCGATTACATCGCCGATTCCTATAGTATCGACGATTTTGCGAACTTTTTCACCGTCCTTCTCGGATGCCATCGTAATGTTCTCCGAAAGTGTCAAATAATAATGGCAATAATCCTGAAAAACGGTCGAAAACAGCTTTGTATAAAGGTCAATTTCGTATTCGTTAATATTGACGCCGTTGAGCAGGATTTCTCCCTCGGTTGGGAAATAAAAGCGAAGAAGCAGCTTGATAAAGGTAGTTTTTCCCGCTCCGTTTTGTCCCACAATGCACAGCCGTTCGTTCCCGCGAATTTTCAAATTGACATTTTTAAGAACAAGTCTTTCGCTTCCGGGGTATCGGAAGGAAACATTTCGGAATTCTATCACCGAATCGGCGTTAAACTCAGGCTTCAGTTTTCCCGTATCGTTCCGGCGCAAAGGCAGATTCATGAAATTCATCATGTCTTGAACGTACAGACTCTGTCGTCCGATCCCGAGATACGATGACATGACGGAGCCGAGAGCGCCCGAGAACTGACCTATTGCGGATATATATATTGTAAGATTACCGACCAAAATTTTGTTTCGAACCACCCTGTATATTAAATAGGCATAGACGCCGAAATTCTGAATCGTGCTCAGTACCGTATTTACGGCTCCCGCCTTGATTTGCGTATTCACCATTTCAAGTCCCATGTCGTAACGTTCATGGCTTTTTTTCTTATATTCTCGAATCAAAGACGGAAACATACCGAAAATCCTGTTTTCTTTGGCGAAATACAGACCGGTAATCATTGTATTTGCGCAAATTTCATATCTGGAGAAAAAACTCGTCTTCTTGTTGATTTCAAATTGCTTGTTGTTGACCCACTTTGTAATTTTGGAATTAACAAAAACCACCAAAAGCACCATAAGGATAACAATGGGGCTGAGTGTCGATATAATTGCACTCATCATGGCAATGCTGATAACGGATGAAATGAGTCCGAACACTTGGTTCATAATAACGAGCAAAGATCCCAAGGTATCTCTTGCCCTACCCTGCATATCCTGAATCTGAGGGCTTTCCAGCGCCTCGTAATCCATTCGGGAAATATGCTCAAAAAACCTTGATTGGAATTCCAAATTCAATTCAAACTCTTGTCTGCCGACGATTCGATTAAAAATACTGTTTACGATAAACTGCAAAACCGGCACGGAAATCAAGATGGCAACATATGAGAAAACGATATTCAGCCGGCGGTCGACCGTCATTTCATTGATAATATAACCCGGCAGCAAAACCGATGCAAGCGGAATCACCGAATTAAACAGCATAAGAAATATTTTGATAAAGATATAACTCTTTTTATAAGTCCATATCATATTAACGGTGTAAGTTACTGTTTTAATTATTTGGGAAAAGCTCTGTCCGTTTTTCATGTATATTTCCTTCCTTTTATAGCAATACAGTTCCGCGTCTGGCAGTTAAAAGGATAGCATGATCGCCCGGCACACTCAAATGGTCATGCCGGGACACTCATGCTATGTTGTGTGTAATCCTCCATTGGTAGAAAGAGAAACAACCTTGTTTGAGAAAACCAACAGAGGACGTTTGTCATCCTTTACTAAAATTTAATCCGCCAACCGACTTTTGGACAACGTAAGTTTCATAAGTTTATGAACGCTTCAATCTCTTCTCTTACAACATTTATTACTTCACTGCAGATATAGCCAAATGATGCAATTACCGTCAACCGAAGTTGTTTGTTATAATTTTCAATATTTTTTACTTTGTTTTCCTATGGGATAATTTCCCCTGTCAAGCAATTGCCTTTCCCCGATGTATAATCGGCAAGCATCATTTTTTGCATAGCAGTTTCACATGATCAAATATCATTCATTTGATTATAAGAATACTA
>CAKQHC010000135.1 GCA_934234005.1 uncultured Methanomassiliicoccales archaeon
AATACTGATAGACGGCATACCTGTAAGGAGTCTGACAAGAAAGAACATCCGCAGTATGTTCGGTATGGTACTTCAGGACAGCTGGATATTCGAGGGTACGATTCGTGAAAATATTGTTTACTGCAAGGAAGGAGTAACGGATGCGGATTTGGACAGAGTGTGCGAAGCATCCGGATTGAGTCATTTCATAGAGACCCTGCCGAATGGATACGATACGCGCATAACCGAATCGACCGCATTGTCCGTAGGGCAGAAACAGCAGATTACAATTGCCCGCGCCATGATTCAGGATTCGCCCATGCTGATTTTGGACGAGGCTACAAGTTCCGTTGATACAAGGACCGAAAAGACGATACAGAATGCCATGGACCGTCTTACGGCAGGGAGGACCTCGTTCGTCATAGCCCACAGGCTTTCCACGATAAGGAATGCAGATCTCATTATCGTGATGAAACACGGAACCATATGCGAACAGGGGACGCACGACGAACTTATTGCTTCCGGCGGATTTTACAAAGAACTGTACGACAGTCAGTTCTCGGACTGATGCGGATTGTGTTGGTACATTCAAAAGTGTCCAATGGTTATTTATCCGATAATGTACGTTCCCAGCGCGTATATCATGGACTACGCAGTACTTGCGGCGTTCATCCTGTATTTCGCATTTGTGCTGTATATCGGATATTACTTCTATAACCGCTCGCACAACATGGAGGACTACATCCTCGGCGGACGCTCGATGAACCCATATGTTACGGCGCTTTCTGCTCAAGCCTCGGACATGAGCAGTTGGTTGCTTATGGGCCTTCCCGGTTCCATCATGCTGATGGGTATGGGTGAGGTCTGGATCGGAATCGGACTTGCTGTCGGTTCTTATCTGTCGTGGCTTTTTGCAGCCAAGAAACTGAGAAAACATTCGGTTGTCGCCGGGAATGCCTTAACGCTTCCGCAGTTCTATTCCAACCGTTTCAAAGACCGTTCCGGAATTATTTCGCTGATTTGCAGCGTGATTGTTCTGTTCTTCTTCACAATATATGTCGCATCCGGATTCAAGGGCTGCGGAACAATTCTTGTTACGATATTCCCCGGACTGAGTCTGACTCTTGCGATGGTTGTGGGTGCGGCCGTTATTATAGCGTACACTCTTATGGGAGGATACAAAGCAGTCTGCTGGACCGATTTCTTCCAGGCTCTTCTCATGATTGTTGCCGTGGTTGTTGTTCCGCTTGCGGCACTCGGCCATCTCGGAGGATGGAGCGAGGTTTCGTCTTCGCTGTCCACCGTATTCGACGGTAATTTCATGGATCTGTTTTATGACGGCGGAGAGAAAATGGCACCTTTGGCCATTATGTCTCTTCTTGCGTGGGGATTCGGTTATTTCGGAATGCCTCACATCGTCGTAAGATACATGTCCATCAGACATCCCGAGGAAGTTAAGGTTGCCCGCCGCGTTTCCTTGGCATGGATTGTTATCGCTCTTACCGCCGTATGTTTCATCGCGATTATCGGAAGGGCATATCTGATAGAACAGGGATACACGTTTGTCGGCAACACGGTACTGGACCCCTCGGGTGCCTCGTACAACCCCGAGAACATATTCGTAACGATGGCAGGAGATTTGTTCGTTCCGATTATTGCGGGATTCCTGTTTGCGGCAGTTATGGCTGCAATCATGTCTACCGCGGATTCGCAGTTGCTTGTTGCTTCTTCGTCTATCACGAACGATCTTCTCGGCGGAAGATTCGGTCTGTCCGATAACAAACTCATGTGGCTTTCCCGTGTGGTTGTTGTCGCGATTGCGCTTCTCGCGTTGATTCTGGCTGTTTTCGGAGGAAACAACATCATGGGCCTCGTTTCGTATGCATGGGCAGGATTCGGTGCGGCGTTCGGTCCGCTGACAATTCTGTCTCTGTATTGGAAACGCATGAATTTCTACGGAGCCGTCAGTACTATGATTGTAGGATTCCTCACAGTCGTTCTGTGGAACACGTTCCTTACAAGCAGTACGGGAATCTACGAACTTCTCCCCGGATTCATCTTTGCGCTTATTGCGGGAGTAGTCGTATCTTTAATCACTCCTTCTCCGTCCGAAGAAGTTCTTCAGGAATTCGAGGACGCTCAGAATTACGTAGAACCGGAGTAAACACTTTTCTCCCCTCAGGGGAGTTTTTTTTCAAAATTCTGAATTTCAGTCCATTATCATACAACAAGTCTGAAGCATGACTAATTTAATTATCGAATGAAAACGTATTGATTGATTCAAATTGTTAAAAGGCATCTTATATGTATAAAACGCATTTTATCATATCTTAACAGGAATAAGCGAAAAAAAAAGATCTGTAAGACAGCTGGTTTTGAAGATTGACGTATACAACAGATACAAGAAATTGAGATTTTCCACGATTCGGAATTACTGATTTTCAAGCATTTGGGCGGATATACAAATTATGAATGCTTTATCGGGCGAGGTTCTTCGACGAATAATTATCGAACAAAGTAGGCGTGAATGTAATCTTTATATATGAAATGCATAGAAACTATATCCACTGAATCTTTTTAAATAACGAACATCAATAACTATTGCTTCATGAATAAAGAAGCGGAGGAATTCAAATTGTTGATACCTCAGACGGGAATCGAATATTTCTGGGAAATCCGTGACGGCGATTACTACTACGTCGACAAATCGGAACTGATCTCTGATATTGTCGATGACGGAAACAAAGTGTATCTGTTCACCAGACCGAGACGTTTCGGAAAGACCCTCAACCTGTCGA
>CAKQHC010000136.1 GCA_934234005.1 uncultured Methanomassiliicoccales archaeon
CGCAAAAGCGGTATGAAGAAGGCCGTTCCGAGTCCCGACCGCATAACCCGCATGGGGGAACTGGTATGCAACTGGGCACGTCTGCGCAAAAAACCCGTGGAAGACAGAAAAATAGCTATCCTGATGTGGCAGTCCCGTCCCGATTCCGGACGCATAGGAAATGCCGCCGGACTTGATACGCCCGAAAGCATAGCAAACGTTCTTCAGAAATTTGACAAAGCGGGATACAAAGTGGACAATGTGCCCGAGAACGGTAGACAGCTGATCGAAGAGATTCTCGACGGAGTTACCAACAACCTCGATTCCATGTCCTCAGAAAGACTCCGTGAAAAGGCCGTGGACTTCGTTACCGAAAAAGAATACTCTAGAGATTTTGATGCTCTGCCGGAATGGGTTCGGGAACAGATGCTGAAAGATTGGGGAAAACCTCCGGGAAACATATGCGTGGACCGCGGAGAAATGGTCATACCGGGCCTGATAAAAGGCAACATATTCATCGGATACCAACCCCTGCGCGGAACGGCGGACAAAATGGAAGAAAACATCCATGACCCCGTTGTATTCGCACAACACCAATACCTCGCATACTACAGATGGTTAAGAGATGTATTCAAAGCAGACATGGTCATCCATGTAGGAACGCACGGAACCATCGAATGGCTCCCCGGCAAAAACTGCGGACTGTCGGCCAAATGCGATCCGGACGTGGTTCTGGGGGCGTTGCCCAATCTGTACATCTACATCGTCGACGATCCCGGAGAAGGAATATGCTGCAAGAGACGCATAAACTCCGTTCTGGACGGACACATGCCTCCTTCCATGGGCAGAGCCGGAAAATACAAGGAAATTCTTGACGTGGACGTCCCGTTACAGGAATATTTCAAAAGGAAGAACGGAGCATCGCCGGAACTCCGTGCCGAACTCGTAAAACAGGTGTATGAATCCGCTAAAGAACACAACCTGTTCAACGACCTCAATATAACGGAAGATCCCGGAGCGGAAAATTTCGAACAGTACATAACCGATCTTCACGAATACATCAGCGAAGTCTCCGATGCTCTGGTAAGGTGCGACCTGCACATTCTCGGAAAAGTACCCCGCGGAAATCACTTCGACGAGATGGTCTATTCGCTTACGCGTCTCGACACCGGAGACATTCGTTCCCTGAGGAACGCATTCGCGGCCAATATGGGCATAGACATGGACGAGATTGTCGATAACCCCTGCGGAACCGGGGCAAACGGAGAACTTAACAGCGTCGCCGCAGACCGCATCGATGAAGAATTGCAGAATTTCATAAGATTTATGCGCGAATGCGGGTATGATTTTGACAAAATACGTAACAAAATCATACAGGATTACGGCAAAATCTCGGATGATCTCGAAAATACGCTGAAATTTGTAATCGAAACGTTGGTTCCCAACATCAACCGCATGGATGACGAAGTCGGGTGTCTGATACGCGGATCCAACGGAGAATTCATACTTCCCGGACCGTCCGGCGCTCCGACCAGAGGCAACGCGGACATATTGCCGATGGGACGCAACTACTACACTTCAGATCCCGATACGATACCGTCCAAAGCATCATGGGCCATCGGAGTCAAAATGGCCGACCAAATGATTGAAAAGTACACTTCGGAAAAGGGAGAATTTCCCCGCGAAGTGGGATTCATAATATGGGCAACCGATACCATGAAAACGGGCGGAGACGACGTTGCGTATATACTGTGGCTCCTGGGCGTAAGGCCCGTATGGTCGTCTACGGGAGGGCAAGTCGTAGATCTTGAAGTGATTCCGCTCAAAGAACTGGGAAGGCCCAGAGTAGACGTCTCCGTAAATATCACAGGACTCTTCAGAGATACATTCCCCAACCTCATCGACATGATCGATGACGCCGTAAAACTGGTTGCGGGGTTGGACGAATCCGACGAAGACAATGCCCTTGCCGCAAATCTCAGAAAAGACATCATAGACGGCATAACCGAGGGACTCACGCCGGACGAGGCACGCCGCCGCAACTGCGTAAGAATATTCGGAGCCCCGCCGGGCGGTTACGGAACCGGAGTCAATAAAGCCATAGAGTCCGGAGCATGGAAAACGGTTCAGGATCTGGCCGATGTCTACATAGATTGGTGCAGCAACGGTTATGAAAAAGGCAATTACGGACAGAAGATGAGAACCGAGTTTATCAGAAGATTTTCAAAAGTAGGCGTAACTGTCAAAAACATGCCCGACCGCGAAATTGATCTTCTGGACTGCGACGATGTTTACGAATATCTCGGGGGAATGAACTCTTTCGTCCGCGCATACGGAAGAAAGGATGCGATGACGATTATGGGAGACGGTTCCGATCCCAAGAAGACAAAGGTGAGAAACACCAAAGAGGAACTGCGTTTTGCATTCAGAAGCAAAGTTCTCAATCCGAAATTCATAAACGGGTTGAAAGAACACGGTTACAGAGGTGCCGCAGAAATGGCCAATCTGACCGAATATACCATGGCATGGGGCGCAACTTCCGATGTAGCGGAAGACTGGATGTACGAAGGCATAACGGATAAATTCCTTCTTGACAAGGACACCCATGATTGGATGGAGGATGTGAACCCCTATGCCATGATGAATATTCTCAACCGTCTTCAGGAAGCGATAGAACGCGGACTCTGGAATGCCACGGACGAATATAAACAGAAAATCATGGAACTGTTTATGAAAACCGAAGAAAGAATAGAGGAAATCACGGAC
>CAKQHC010000137.1 GCA_934234005.1 uncultured Methanomassiliicoccales archaeon
TCCATAGGCTTGATGAACGGCGTTATGACACAGGATCTGTATTCTGTGGTTGTTCTGATGTCTGTGGTAACGACTATCGTGGCTCCGCCGATTCTTTCTAAGCTTTTCAGGAAGAAATACAAGGAAGAGTATGTTATAGTCGGAGAAGACAGACTGTAACTTTAAAATCCGGCCCGTGTGGCCGGTATTTATCATATTGCAGTTAAAAATCGATTAACCGTTGTAAAAAAAATTACATAGCCGTAGCTATTAGGGCACTATTTACGCTTTTTTCAATCAAAGTGGTACAAGCGTATTGAGTAAAATTACGATTGCGGCAAGTCCGATTGCAATTCCGACAACGGTCTTGGGTCCGACTTTGATACCTTTGTCATTCTCGGTATCGAAATATCTCATAAGGCCGGCGGAAGACTGGAAGCCTCCTTCGTTTTTCTTTGCCATGGAACTCTCAATTAAACTGAGGTATATAACCCTTGGTTCAGGCATCCCGCCGGGAAGTATTTTTGAGATGCCGAAACGAACTATCGGATCACATCGGCCGGTTATGGCCCGATATCGGGAAACGGGGTAAACGGAACGGTGGGCGAAAGTGTCTTTTATAATATGCAGATTGGATGTCTGATAAAATGCACTGGGCAGAAGTAGTAGCCAATGAGGTTGCCGACACCTGCGAGCATCCGTTGATTGCGACGGGCATCAGCCCAACAGGTATAATCCACGTAGGCAGTCTGAGAGAAGCCATAACAGGGGAATCGGTTCGTAGCGCCGTGGAAGCCAAAGGAAAAGAAGTAAGGTTGATTTATCTTATAGATTCGTTCGATCCTCTTAGGAAACGCTATGATTTCCTTCCGCCCGAGTTCGAACAATATGTCGGAATGCCTATATCCAGGATACCGTGTCCGTGCGGAAAGCACAGGAACTATGCCCATCATTTCATCCAACCTTTCTTGGATGCCGTCGATTCTCTGGGAGTTCACTGTGAAATCCATTGGACTCATGAACTGTATGAGAAAGGATTGTTTGCCGAATGCATTGATAAGACGTTTACCAAAAGAGAACAGATTATTCAGATTCTTCACGAGGTTACGGGAAAAGAGGCAAATCCGGATTACGCTCCGTATAACCCGTTGTGCGAGAAGTGTGGAAGATTCACACACCCTATTTTCGATACATATGAGTTCCCGTATGTCGAGTATCAGTGTACGTGCGGACACCATGGTAAAGCAGATATCCGTAAAGGAGAGGGAAAACTTACGTGGAGATTGGAGTGGCCTGCCAAATGGACGATTTTCGGAACCAGTGCAGAACCTTTCGGAAAAGATCATGCCGCCGCAGGAGGGTCGTACGATTCCGGTAAGAGGATTGTCAGCGAGATTTTCGGCGGTAAGGCACCATATCCCATACCGTACGAATTCGTACAATTGAAATCAGGAGGGCAGATTGTGCAGATGCACAAATCTCTGGGTTCGTCGGTTACCGGATTGGATGCCATCGGAATGACTCCTCCTGAAGTACTCAACTATCTGTTCCTCAGGGTCTTGCCTTCTAGGGCTATCGATTACGATTCCGGATTGGGATTACTGGATATGGCCGATGAGTATGACAGGATGGAAAGACTGTATTTTGCGGGAGAATGGTCTGAATCGGAGGAAAATGCAGTTGAGGCATACAAGATCGCCCAGCATAACAATATTCCCAAGAAGTTGCCTTTACAGGTTCCGATGAGACATCTCGTCAATCTTGTTCAGATGGCTCCGGATTTTAAAGGAGTTCTTGACATTCTTTCCAGAAGCACGGATCTTTCCGAGGCTACAAAAACCGATTTGGACAGATTGGAGAAGAGATGCAGCTGCGTCAGGTATTGGCTCAACGGATTTGCCCCGGATATGGTAAAGTTCACAATATTGCCCACAATCCCGTCAGATGCGAATTTGGGTATGAATGAGAAAGTCTTCTTCCAGGCTCTTGTACGCAGGATGAACGACTGCAGTTGGGATGCCGAAACAATCAACGAGATTGTAACGCAGATTGCAAAGGAGAATCCAATAGGAACTAAAGGGGCATACAAAGCCATGTACAAGATACTCATCGGTAAGGATCGCGGACCTAAGCTCGCAGGGTTCCTTGCAAACATGGATAAGAAGTTCGTCATAAACAGATTTAATCAAGCCGCAAACTGATTTCGGGGGAGTGTTCCCCCACTTTCTGTTGCTCAGTCGGATTTTCTAAATATGTTTAGTTCGATAGGCCTCATATGGATACGCGGGCCAGTGCGATAATTGCATGCGGAGGGTTATTTTTTATGATATTAGCCTTCGCACTTTACATTGTAGTTCCGTCATCGGTATATTCAGTGGTTTTCGCCGTTGCTTTTTTCTTTTTAATCTTATCTTATGCAATTGTATTGATTGATAAAGATAAGTTTGACAGGAAGATAAGAATGGAAGAGTCCAGAGATGCGCTGGAAGGATTTGCGTATACGCTTGATGAATCATATACGGATTACGGAAGCGATGCCGTTATAATCAATTTGGAATCCGGTGTTTCGTATGATGACGGAAAAGCATTTCGTAAGATGTAATTCGCCTGAGGTTCAATCACAAATTCCCAAAACTTGCCGATGCAGTTTTTTATCGACTGCATCCACTGAATCTTTTTAAATAGAGAACACAAATAACTATTGCTT
>CAKQHC010000138.1 GCA_934234005.1 uncultured Methanomassiliicoccales archaeon
CAAAGCCGGAATCCTTGTCAAACAGGAGGACAACCCCCAGCAGGTATCAATCTGTTGGAGATGCCACTCGCCGATAGAGTTCCTCCAGGTGCCCCAGTGGTTCCTTAAAACCACCACATTTAAGGATGCCATTCTTAAGAGGGCCGAGGAAATCAACTGGTTCCCCGAATTTATGAAAATCAGGCTGGAAGATTGGACAAATTCCCTGGAATGGGATTGGGTACTCAGCAGACAGAGGGTGTTTGCCACACCGATTCCCGTATGGGAGTGTTCGAAATGTGGCCATGCTGTATGCGCCACCAAGGAAATGTGCTATTGCGATCCGACACTCGACAAGCCTCCGGTTGACAAATGTCCCGAATGCGGCGGAGAACTTATCGGATGCACGGATGTCTTCGACACATGGATGGATTCATCCGGTTCCTCACTGTATAACACGTTCTGGGGAAGAGACGAAGAGATGCACAAAAAGCTGTTCCCTATGTCTCTGAGACCGCAGTCGCACGACATCATCAGAACCTGGGCATTCTATTCCATCCTCAGGGCGGAACAGATTGAACATTGCATTCCGTGGGAGAACATAATGATACACGGATTTATCATGGCTCCCGACGGAACGCCGATGCACTCTTCGATCGGAAATGTCATCAACCCCATTCCGATTTTGGAGAATTACGGTGCGGATGCACTGAGATATTATGCCGCAACCTGTTCCCTCGGAATCGACCATGCATTCAGGGAAAAAGATGTTATCCGCGGAAGAAAATTATGCAACAAAGTGTTCAACCTCGGGCAGTTTATGGCAAGGTTCTTCGACAATGTGCCGAAGGAACAGCCCGAATTGCGCATTTCCGACAAGTGGATTATCAGCAGGTTCACAAAGACGCTGGAGGCCGTTACCAGACATCTGGAGGTATACGGATTCGACAAAGCCATGAGAGAAGTCGAGAACTTCATTTGGCATGAGTTCGCAGACGATTATGTCGAGATGGTGAAGGCAAGAAACGATCCTGCCGTCAAATACACGCTCTATAACGTGTTCCTCGGAGCTCTTAAGATGTTGGCTGTATTCATGCCGCATGTGACCGAAGATGTCTATCAGGAGCGTTTCAGAAGCATTGACGGATGCAAGTCAATCCATCTGACGTCATGGCCGGAACCGATGTTTGTAGATGTGGATGCCGAAAAGGCAGGGTCAAAACTCGCAGAAGTGCTTGCAGCCATACGCGCATGGAAAGGAGAGAAGAAAGTTCCTCTGAATACCGAATTGGCGAAAATTGAACTCGTTGGTGCGGAAGCAGCATGTCTGGAGGATGCCAAGGCGGATATTGCCGAGACAACCAAGGCTAAAGAGATTGTAATCGCACCGAAGGCAGAACTCAATGAGGAGATTGTCGGAGTTAAACCCGAATTCGGCAAACTCGGTCCTGCATTCAAAGGTCAGGCAAAAGTTATCGTCGCGGCACTCAACGCATCTGATCCGAAGGACATTGCATCGCAGCTTGCCGGCGGAAAAGTCGTATTGGACGCAGACGGAGACAAAGTGGAACTCGGTCCGGAATTTTTCAAGGTCGAGAAACGTCTGATGCTCGGCGGAAAAGCAGTGGACACAATCCAGGTAGGAAACGTTCTGATTGTTATCCAACAATGAACGGGAGGGGGAAAATCCCCCTCTTAAAACATCTTTGTAAATATCCCTGCCATTACATCAAACAGTTTGCGCGGAAGTTTTTCTGTATCCGTACAACAGATTACATGGTCGTACATATCCTTCAGTTTCTCCGTAAGCTCTCCGTCGTCTCTGTCGAGAGATACTGCGATGATGTACATCCCTTCGCGTTTCATACGGTTCTTTATTCCGCATACATCCTTTCTCGCGGATTCTCCGGTGTATACAGTACATCCGTTTTCGTGGTGAGGAAGTCCGTCGGAGACAATAATTATGATTCTTGCATCACATTCTGAGAATTTGTTTTTCAGCTGTGATTCCGCCCATAATACCGCCAAACCGTCACGGTTACAACCGTTGGTATCCAAACGCATAATATTGGAACCGCAGCTGCCTCTGTCATCGGAATCTTTCAGAATATTGATTTCAATCGAAGGTCCCACATGTGCTCTGTGTTCGGCAATCTCATGTCTGATTCCGCTTCTTTCCAGGATTTCATGAATACAGATGCAGGCATCGATTGTATTTTCTTTGTTTTCTTCCATCGAACCCGAACCGTCAATCAAAAGCAGTACACCGATGTTAGGTACGCCTTCCGACGGAATTGTACGTTTCCAATATCTTTTGTTTGAATCCCACAGTCTTTTGGAATCTACGGATGTCCCGAATATGAGTTTGTTTTCCGAATCGTTGTTTTCTGCAACAAACAGTCCTCTAAAACGTCTGTCCAAAGCATTGATTTTTAAAATCAGCTTTTTTCTGCGTTGTTCGTAAGATCTGACGTATGCAGCAGACGTTCCCAAATTCGTTTCTGTAATGTTAATCCCGTTATGGGAATGCGGGCCGGGAAATTCGGACCCGTTATATGTGCTGACAATGTCTTTTCTGATTGTTTCATCCTTTACAATCAGATTTTTTGCTGTTTCGTGTCCTTCAGAAACGATATCGGAAAAATCTCCATCTTCG
>CAKQHC010000139.1 GCA_934234005.1 uncultured Methanomassiliicoccales archaeon
CGGTATCGTCAAGAATTTTGGCCAAAACATTGGTTACGGCTTTCCATATATTCCAGGCTATTACCGCACCGATACAGACGTAAATTACGTTGGACCAGGTGTTATACAAATGTATGATGGACGACTGCGCGCCTACAATCTGCAGACACTGGCCGAATCCTGTGAAAATCATAACGGCAAAAATCATACGGATTGTAGAAATCTGCGACTCGTCCAATTTTGCATTGGGATAACGTGTTTCCACCAAACGGTTAATGGCCGGCAAAACAACGAAACCCAGAACAACGGACGCCAGAATCCAGAAGAACAGAGTGACCAGTGCCGCAAATTCGGGAACGTTTAAAGGTTCCGGGAACGGGTTGTTGTATACTCCGAAAATCTTGTTGTACATTCCCTCGGAATAAAAAGCAGAATGAACATCTACGTCGAAATACAGATTCTTGCTGAACTGTGCGCCCGTTTCGTAAATGTACCCTTCCAATTTTACATGCGTCTCATAAACCTGTTCGTTGGCCTCACGGTCTGCACTCAGAATTACCGAAATATATGTCTGATCGCCCGGCGCAAGCCTTACGACCTTGTCTTCCGAATCTACCGACGAGGAGATGTATGTTCCCGATGAACCGCCGAACCACAAGTCGTAAGTTACTGTGTTGGACGGCAGGTTATATATCGATAAGTAAAGGGTAGTCGTATTGCCCGCATTCAGAGAGACTGCAACACGGTCGTCCACAATACTGTTTTTGACTATATCGATAGACAAAACGCTTTCATCCGGAAAATCGATTTTCGACTTATCCGCGTCCGATTCGACGGCAAGCAACGGCAGGCATGCCACCAAAAGAACCGCGAAAAGTACGGATGCTGATTTTCTATCCATGAAGACGGGACATACCCGAGTTATATAAATCAATCATCGGGTATTTGGAATAATATGCAGGATGTCGTATACTTAATCGGGTTGATTGCAACGGTTATAATTTTGGCGTCCGCTGCCGTATCCGACATTCGTACTCGCGAAATTGATGACCGCCACTGGATCATTCTCGGAATCGTCGGCACTGCGGTTCAAACCGTGTGTGCCTGCAACAGCCCGGCATACATGGTTGCGGGCATAATAATCGACATACTGCTGATTCTGTACATGTTCTGGAGCAAAACAAACGGGATCAACGGTGCAATGGTATTGATTATTGCAGCAATCATAGCGTTGCTTCCATGGATAAAAGACACCTCTGATCCGATAGCCTGCCGCAATGTCGTAACCGTGGTAATGTTTCTGTCTCTGTTATCCATGTATCGCCTGGGCCTCATACGCGGAGGAGCTGACGTGAAAGCACTCATGTGCATTTCAATCGCATTCCCTACATACGTTACATCATACGGTTTGCCGTTGTTGTGGAACACCGCGCCGCCGGTTTCATTTCTGTTTAATCCTATAATCATTACATTGTTTGTTGCATTACTGATATCCATGCTGTACTCTGTTTATACGGCAGTACTGAATATCAGAAACGGCGATTGGCACAGATCTATGTTTTCCGCATATTGGGTATCGATTAATGATGCCCGTAAATCGTTTGTATGGCCGGTTATAGACACGGACGGGGAGAATATATCCAGAATTGATTCCTGTGATGAATCGGAAGAGATATACGACCGTCTCGAAAATGCAGGATACAACAGAGTTCTTGTAACACCGATGATTCCATTTTTACTTCCGATAACAATCGGGTTCATTATCACGATTGTCTTGGGCAACCCGATTTCGGCAATACTGTAAAAAAAAGGGCTTGGACAAGTCTTCCGGATCAATCCAAGCACCATAAGGTATAACTTTCTTCTAGTTTATAAAACAGTTGGATTGGTATTCCATATTGTCGGACTCACAATCACAACGCGTGACGGAACATTGTTATCAAACACACACTCACAATTGTACTTAAGTTAAAACATGGTGGACCCGGCCGGAATTGAACCGGCGATCTTCGCCTTGTAAGGGCGACGTCATAACCCCTAGACCACGAGTCCGCAAGAGCCGATAAAGAGTCATAATAGATAAATACAATCCCTGTAGAATTTGCAAATGCGTATATTAACAGCGTTAATAATCAAAATATGTGCCTGATTTTTCTAAAACATGATTCAACAAAACAATAATCGCCGATATGAGGTCATGGCATGCTATAAAAACCATTACGTTTAATTGTCGGCTGAATCCACTGAATCTTTTTAAATACAGAACAACAATAACTATTGCTTCATGAATAAAGAAGCGGAGGAATTCAGATTGAAGGTACCGCAGACAGGAATCGATGATTTCATTGAAATCCGCGACGGAGACTACTATTTCGTTGACAAATCGGAACTGATCTCGGATATTGTCGAAGACAGAAACAAAGTGTATCTGTTCACCAGACCGAGACGTTTCGGAAAATCGCTCAACCTGTCGATGATTGATGCGTTCTTCAATATGAAGTACAAAGGAAACACGTGGTTCGACGGACTGAAAGTCCAGGAACATGAGAACTGCATGAAACTGAAGAACTCGTTTCCGGTGATTTCTATATCAATGAAAGAACTGGGCATACGCGATTTTAATC
>CAKQHC010000140.1 GCA_934234005.1 uncultured Methanomassiliicoccales archaeon
GTCCGAGTCCGTCTTGTTTGAATGTAGATGTTTGGTATATCGGAACGTTAACCGCACCTGTTCTTTCGTCAATAGGAATTCCGCCGTGAATCACAGTTGTTGCTATGTTTTTTGTTTTCATTGATTCGGACCTCCGTATTCGGATGGTTTGTTTCTATTTCCTACTATTCCCATATGATATAAGTATTTTTATCATCGCGCGCTGCAATATGATATCTTCGGCGGTTCTAAAGATGCATACGGCACGGTTATTGTTTAAATTCCGAAGACCATCACGGGTCGCGGAAAGTATAACTGTCTGGGAGACTGAATATTGTGATAATCTATAGCAGAACTAAGGAGGGATTTATGAACGACATCTGCGACGGCGTTCTTGAAGAGAAAATAGATTCTGCGATAAGAGAAAAGTTCGGCAGGCACACTCCGAAAGCAGAGGTGCGTTCCTGGACGAATTCTCTCGGATACATGGGAACAATATTAGGCAATTCTTCAGTTCCAAATAATGCCGGCGTCGCAATTGAGTATAATATTCCGTATACTTCCAAACGCGTAGATTTAATAGTCTCCGGATACAACGAACAGGGTCGCAATTCTGCAGTTATAATAGAATTAAAGCAATGGGAATATGTCGATTCTGTTCCGGGTAAGGACGGTATCGTTAAGACATTTATAAACGGAGGAGAACACGAGACAACTCACCCATCATATCAGGCGTGGTCGTATGCAACCGCGATAAGCGATTTTAATGCCGACATCCAGGATACGAATGTATTGTTGCAGCCCTGTGCGTGTCTTCACAATTATATCGAACGTAATCCGGATCCTATTTTGGACCCCATGTATGATTTTTATGTGAAAAAAGCCCCTGTCTTTTCGAAACACGACGGCAGTAAACTGAAAAATTTCCTTGAGGATATATTGAGAACAGGAGACGATTTGAAGACTATTTTCCTGATGGACAGCGGGAGACTGAGACCATCGAAATCATTGCAGGATGTTCTTTCGTCGATGATGTCGGGAAATAGGGAATTCATAATGATCGACAGTCAGAAAATCGTTTATGAAGAGATTATGAATTTGATGGGTAAAGTTTTGAAATCGAATAAGAAGAAAACAGTAATTGTCAGAGGAGGACCGGGTACAGGAAAAACCGTTCTTGCCGTAAACCTCCTTACGGAGATGATTTCCAGAGGATCTTCTGCAATATATGTTTCAAAGAATTCCGCACCGCGCAACGTGTATAACTGTAAGCTTAAAGGCACCATGAAAAAGAACCGTATCGATGCGTTGTTCAAAGGTTCCGGATGTTTTACTTCCACAGCCGAAAATACGTTTGACGTTCTTTTGGTAGACGAGGCACACAGGTTGAATGAGAAGAGCGGACTGTTTGCGGCCGGTGAGAACCAGGTGATGGAAATAATCCGTTCGTCCAGATTATCGGTATTTTTCATTGATGAGGATCAAAGAATATCCGTTAAGGATATCGGAACGGAAAAAGAAATACGGAGATATGCCGGATCATTGGATTCGGAAGTTTCAGTTATGGAACTCGACTCTCAATTCAGATGTTCTGGTTCCGACGGTTATCTAGGATGGATTGACAATATTTTGCAGATTAGAGATACGGCATCGTTTGATTTGGATTCGTCTTTTAATTATGATTTTCGTGTTTTTGACGATCCAAACAAGATGAAAGCCGAGATAGAATTGCGTAATGCAACAAACAACAAGTCCAGAATCGTTGCAGGATACTGTTGGAATTGGCTCAAAGACAGTAAAAACAATTCGAACGTGCATGATATCACAATTCCCGAGTACAATTTCGAAATGAGTTGGAATTTGGGGAATACAAGTACATGGGCGATAGATCCCGATTCTGTTTCGGAAGCAGGATGCGTACACACGTGCCAAGGGCTGGAATTTGATTATGTCGGCGTGATAATCGGGCCGGATATGAGGTATGATTCCGAAAGCGGTACAATAATAACCGATGCGGACAAACGTGCAAAAACCGACAAGTCTCTCAACGGACTAAAAAAAGGGCGCACGAAAGAAGAACAGTATAAATTGGCAGATAAGATAATCAAAAACACGTACAGGGTGTTGATGACACGCGGAATGAAGGGATGTTACGTCTATTGCACAGACCGTTCGTTGTCGGAATATCTGTCCAAAAAATCAGCAGTCGGTTTTTCCGGCAAGTAATTTTTCACAATGGTTGTGACAATAATTATCATTATTACTTAGCGACGTATATCGCATTTGTCTATAGGCGGGTCCGGACTGTATTGCCACACAGGCCCCAACGGAGTGGGGAAGTCAATTCTTGCAAGATGCGCAGACAGATTGTTGAAACTCACTTCCGGAGAGATACTAATCAATGGAAAAACGTAGGAGTTGCGCCGTCAAGGAGCTGTAGCGCGAAATTGCCTTCGTCCCGTAGTCGTATTTCTGCATTTCCGATGTCCGTAGTTGATTCTGTTTTATTAGACACTGATGCTGATTTCAGAAAGGGCACGATTTTGAAGATATATACATGCATACCGTGCTATTTGCG
>CAKQHC010000141.1 GCA_934234005.1 uncultured Methanomassiliicoccales archaeon
GAATATCCGAACAGTATCGACATGAACGTTTTGTGTGTATTCTCATCATAATGGTCGCGCGGAGACTGTCCGTCCAAAATCCGGTTGAGCTCGTCTGTGGCTCTTCCGTCTTTGTTGTAAACGTATTCTATGAATTTTGATGTGACATTATATTCTACGATATCAAGATCTTTGACGAATTCTCTGTAGGCTTTGAATACTTCCGTGTTTGGAATGGACACAATATATTGCTCATTATCTGTTGGAATTGCTTTTAGATATCCGGAGGTTACCATAAGAGTAATTACTGCTTCTTCCAGTACATTTTTCTTTACGGAGAATAGGTTTCTCATAGATAGATACGGGTTTATTTCGCACGTCATCGTATTTCCCGGAACTCCAAGAGATATGATTCTGTCTCTGAATTCCGGATCGGTTTTTGACAGAGTATCTGTGATAAGTGAAACGTCCCCGGACTGAACCCAATAGCTTTGCGGTTCAGTGTCTCCGTATTCGCGGTCTTGAAGATAGTTCATAACACTAAACGGGTTGTATACGTCTTCTTTTCCGAAACGGTAGCCGTCGTAATATGCCTTTATTTTCTCCATTTCTTCTATCGGGATGTTAGCTTTTGACAGTAGCTCCTTTATTTCCGATTCGGTAAATCCGAATGCTTCGTCATATCTTGTTTTGAATATATCGAATTCTTTAAGATTGTTCAATCCGCTGAACAGGGTCTGTTTGGATATGCGCGATACGCCCGTGACAACCGCGAATCTGTAGTCCTGGTTTGTTTTCAGCGTGGCTTCCATAAAAGGCGTGAAGAAATCAAAGAATTCGTCATAAAACCTGGAAAGATACGCTTTGTGTGCGGGTTTGTCGTATTCATCGATAAGGATGATGACTTCTTTATCATATGCGGCCTTAATCCACTTACACAGCCTCGTGATAGACCCACGAAGAAGTTCTATGTTTGCTGTACAGTTGCATATGTCCATAAAATTTGAACAATCAAATTCAGACAGTTTTTTATCGGTTATTAAATCGATATAGGATTTGTATAAGTCTGAAATCATTATTGATGTATATTTGAGGAACATTTCGTTACTGCTGGATTCTATTTGAGAAAAATCAAGGTGAATTACTTTGTATTTTCCCAGATGTTTCATCGCATCCGGCACTTTGGAAATCTTCAGTTTGGAAAACAGCTTATCATTATTTCTGCAGTCGCAGTTGAAGAATGCATCCAGCATGTTTAGGTTCATGGTTTTCCCGAATCTGCGGGGGCGGGTGAACAAAAACGCTCCTTTTTCGGATTCCACGATATCTTTTATCATTAGACTTTTGTCTACGAAATCAAATTTGCCCGAAGCAATTGATATAAAATCATGCGTGGAAACGGGATAAGCCATAATCCGTAATCGGCGTTGTCACATATATATCAGACGGACTCGCTGGCAATTGCGACTTTTCCGAAGACAATTTTTGCCGTATGTTTGTGGAACGCGATTCCCATTTTGATGTGCGGTTCGCCTATGTTGCGGGAATAATCCCTGTCATCGATCTGTTTCAATGCTTTCTCCGCCAACTTTTCCAAATCGCATTTTTCGTCGGAATATTTCAGTTCCATTAGTATTCCGGGACGTTTGCCGGTAGCTTTGATGTACAGGTCTGCAAATCCGTTTCCGGATCCGAGTTCGGTCTGATATCTGAAACCGGAATATCCGAACAATATCGACATGAACGTTTTGTGTGTATTCTCATCATAATGGTCGCGCGGAGACTGTCCGTCCAAAATCCGGTTGAGCTCGTCTGTGGCTCTTCCGTCTTTGTTGTAAACATACTCTATGAATCTCGATGCAGTTGTGTTTCTGACGATTTTCATATCCGCAACGATGGTTTTGAAAGCATCAAACACCTCGGTGTTCGGTACGGAGACTTCATACATTCCGCTGTCAATCGGAATTGCTTTCAGATATCCCGATGTGACCATGAGTGTAATGGCAGCAGTTTCCAAATCGTCTTCATCAGCGGAGAACAGATTTCTCATAGATAGATACGGGTTTATTTCGCACGCCATCGTATTTCCCGGAACGCCCAGAGATATGATTCTGTCTCTGAATTCCGGATCGGTTTTAGACAGGGTATCTGTGATGAGCGAAACGTCTCCGGACTGAACCCAATAGCTTTGCGGTTCTGTGTTACCATCAACATAGTTACTGAGATATCTCATAACACTGAATGGATTATACACATCTTCCTTTCCGAAACGATAGCCGTCGTAGTACGCCTTTATTTTATCCATCTCTTTCATCGGGATGTTGGATTTTGACAGTAATTCTTTTATTTCGGATTCGGTGAATCCGAATGATTCGTCATATCTGGTTTGGAAAATGTCGAATTCCATGAGATTGTTCAATCCGCTGAACAGCGTCTGTTTGGATATGCGCGATACTCCGGTAACGACCGCGAATCTGTAATCC
>CAKQHC010000142.1 GCA_934234005.1 uncultured Methanomassiliicoccales archaeon
GGATTGCCGAGTATCATAATCGAACTGAAGAAATCCAGATCAAAGAAAGATATGCAGACATATGCGGAACGCGCTCTGTCCCAAATCAGGGAAAAAGATTACTTCCGTTCAATGAAGGGCAGGATTTTGGCGTACGGTATATGCTTCAACGGCAAAAATTTCATAGCCTTGTCAGAAGAAATCAACAATTAATAGCAACATTTTGTCTAAGCAATACTGAATCCGGAAAATACAGAATCTGCTTCTACGACAAAATACCGAAGTCCAATGAAATGCACCGAATGTACGGCAGCCATAATAAACACGCCGTTCACAACGTCGATTGGCTCCCTGCAAACCCAATATTTTTAATCTGATATAGCGGATTTCCGTATCGGATATCGACATGAAAGGTACTAGAGCACTTCTGAGTATGCTTGAAAACAAGGGCGTCGACACCATCTTCGGATACCCCGGAGGCAGTGTCATCTCGATATACGACGAGATATTAAACTCTTCAATCAGGCATGTATTGGTACGCCACGAGCAATGTGCGGCACATATGGCCGACGGATATGCACGTGCCAAAAATCAGCCAGGGGTGTGCTTAGCCACCAGCGGACCCGGAACAACGAACCTGGTAACCGGAATAGCCACGGCATATGCTGATTCAGTTCCGATGATCGCACTCACAGGACAGGTCGCCGCGGGATCACTGGGATTAGGTGCATTCCAAGAAGTTGATGCATACAGCCTCCTGATGCCCATTACAAAACACAGCTACCGTGTCCTCGACGTAAACAGACTTCCCCATGCAATAACGGAAGCCTGGGAAATATGCCAAACCGGCAGATGCGGACCAGTCCATATAGATCTGCCCATAGATCAAATGAACTCGGAAGTCGAAGAATCCGTCATCAACAGAAGTTATGGCGTCAAACCTATTGCAGAGGATATTTCATCGCTTCCGGAAGCCGTAAGGTGGATTAAAGAATCAAAAAAACCGCTTATCCTTGTCGGCGGAGGAGCCATAAATGCCTCCAAAGAGGTAATGGAACTTGCAAGACTTCTTCAGGCACCTGTGGACACCACACTTATGGGTACCGGAATAGTTCCCGGAGACTATGAGATGTACATGGGCCCTCTCGGAATGCACGGCAAGATGTCTGCCCTTACTATGTCACAGGATGCAGATTTAATTATCTCTATCGGCAGCAGGTTCGCCGACAGAACATACTGCAAGCAAAACAGAATGCACGATCAGGGACGCGTCATACACATTGACATAGATGCCACCGAATTCGGAAAACACAAGCATCCGTGTGTCAATCTGCTCGGTGACGCCGCCAAAGTTACCAAGGCGCTTACAGCCGCTCTGGGTACATATGACGTCACATACAATGACTGGATTGCGAGAGCCAAAGAAGTCAAAAACAGATGTTTCTGCAACCTGTATATGGATAACAATCCTATCTCTCCCCAGCGCGTCATGCGCGAAATTAACAGTCTGATTGACGACGACGTCCTCATAACCACGGATGTCGGTCAAAATCAGATGTGGGCTATGCACCACCTATGCATAAAACACCCCAGACAGTTCCTCACATCAGGAACATTCGGAACCATGGGATACGGACTTCCGTCCGCAATAGGTGCCAAAGCGGCATGTCCGGACAAAAAAGTACTCACAATCACCGGAGACGGCGGATTGCAGATGGTCATACAGGAACTGGCAACATCAGTTGCCGAAGATTTCCCGATTACAGTCGTCCTCCTGAACAACGGAAAACTTGGAATGGTCAGGCAGATGCAGACACACTTCTGGAACCGCAGGTACTCCGGAGTTGATTTGGGTGCCGATCCGGACTTTGTAACGGTTGCAAAAGGATTCCATGCCGACGGAATACGCGTGGAGAAACCTGACGAGATTCATGATGCGATTAAAAACGCAATGGAATCCGGCAAGACGACGGTCGTGGAGATAATGGTCGATCCCGACATAGACATTCTCCCGATGCTGCCTGCCAACCCTCAGATTCCTATGGTGAAAGGATACTGTCCTTTCTAAACACAATGTCGGGTCGAACGACCCGACCTATATATTTTATTATAATGCGCGTATGGGCGCCCAGAAGGCACTATTATGAAAGGAACAAAAGCACTTGTCACGATGCTTGAAAGAAAAGATGTTGACACCATGTTCGGATATCCGGGCGGAAGCGTCATTCCGATCTACGATGAACTCTACGATTCTTCCATCAGACATGTGCTGGTACGCCATGAACAATGCGCTGCGCATATGGCAGACGGATATGCCCGTGCATGCGGAAAACCCGGCGTATGTCTGGCAACAAGCGGACCCGGAGCAACCAATCTGATTACGGGTAATCAGCATAGTCCACATCGATGGATTTCGCATAATTATCCCAGAACAGAGTGGCTGTCCGGACCGCCGGAT
>CAKQHC010000143.1 GCA_934234005.1 uncultured Methanomassiliicoccales archaeon
TTCAGCGTGGCTTCCATAAAAGGCGTAAAGAAATCAAAGAATTCGTCATAAAACCTGGAAAGATACGCTTTGTGTGCAGGTTTGTCGTATTCATCTATAAGAATTACAACTTCCTTATCATACACAACTTTAATCCATCCGCAGAGCATCGATATCGATTTTTTCATGAGTGCTTTATTTGCACTACAGTTTTGTATTGAACAGAATTGTTTGCGCTCAACGTTTGTAAGTTTCTCGCATTTGGATATTTCATTAAATTTAATAAACAACGAAGACAACATCAATGCAGTATTTTCTAATAATTCTGTTTGATCATCTGATTCTATCGATGAGAAGTCCAAGTGGATAACCTTGTATTTTCCCAGATGTTCCATCGCATCCGGCACTTTGGAAATCTTCAGTTTGGAAAACAGTCTATCATTATCTTTGCAGTCGCAGTTGAAGAATGCGTCCAGCATGTTCAGGTTCATGGTTTTCCCGAATCTGCGAGGGCGTGTGAACATAAATGCTCCTTTTATCGATTCCACAATATCCTTAATCATAAGGCTCTTGTCTACGAAGTCCAATCCCTCTGAGACAATGGTTTTGAAATCGTTTGTGGAAACGGGATATGTCATGGAGCGTTTATTAGATTAGCATATATTTATGCAGATTGGCACATACGTGGTTCCGCAGTCGGCTTCACGGCATTTGCATTGTTTATGTGCGTATTCAATCCAACAGCCAGTCTATGATGTTGCGGTGAATTATTCCGTTTCTGCTATGGTTGATTATATCCATAGACAGGACATATTTGGGGTAGTTGTCGGGTTTGCATTCCAACGAAGAGAATTCGCGTTTGACGGTAGAGTCCGAAGCCAAAAGATAGGATACCTGATAATACTCTGTTTCATTTCCTTTGGATGCTATAAAGTCAATCTCCAACCCATTAATCCTACCTATTGTGATGTCATAGCCTCTGTATTTCAATTCATTGCAGACTATATTTTCGAGGATTTGGTCTATGGATGTGCTGTTGTTCAGACCCTTGGATTCTCTCGAACCCCAGTCTGTCAGATAGTATTTGCAGTCTATTTTCAGAAGATCCTTCCCTCTGATGTCTTTTCTGAGAATCTTGGTAAGAAACATTGCATCCTCGGCCGCCGAAAGGTATTCGAGTATCGAATCCACAGAGGCTTTTTTGCCTTGGCTTTTGAGATAATTTCTTATGTTGGATGAGTTTACAAGATGTCCGGTTTCAGACATAGCATACAATAAAACTTCTTTCAGAATGTTGGTATTTCTGATCCCTTTTCTTCCTGCGATGTCATTGATTACAACCGAATCATACATTGCGCTAAGTATGGAATCTGTTGTCATTGGGTCGTATTCTCCCGTCACAATCAGAGGCATGCCGCCGTACCGCACATATTGTCCGAACAGTTCGGTTTTGTCGAAAATTATGTTGTTCACGCTATAGTAGTCTGTAATCTCTGAAAAGGAAAACGGAAGAATCTGCAATTCGACATATCTTCCGGCAAGTTTGCTTGCCATTTCGCCAGAGAGCATTTTTGAACTGGATCCTGTGACGAATATGTCGGCATCCGTGTCGGTAAGCAGCGCACGGAGGCATTTGTGCCAATCATCAATGTTCTGGATTTCGTCTAAAAATATGTAAGCGTGATGGCCGTTTTGTATTTTTGCAACAATGTCGTCATAAAGTTCATCGGAATTTTCAAAATGAGAGTCTTTTCTGGATTCAAAATCATATGTCAAAACATGTTCCTCGGCCACACCGTTTTTTATCAGCATTTCTATGGTTTGAGCCATTATCGTGGATTTTCCGGTGCGTCTCATTCCTGTTATGACTTTTATGAGATCCTTGCCGATGTATGGCTGTATTCGGGATAGGTATGTTCTTCTGACGTAGATGTTTTTCATCAGAGTTGGCAGTTGTATTTTTGTATATAAAATCGATTATAATCGAATTGAATGTGAATATGCAAAATATATCGGTTGTAATCGAATTTTACTCTTCAAAAGACTATTTTTGCTGTATGTTTATGAAACGCAATTCCTATTTTGATGTGCGGTTCGTCTATGTTGCGGGAATATTCCCTGTCGTCAATCTGTTCCAATGCTTTCTCCGCTAATTTTTCAAGATCGCATTTTTTGTCGGAATACTTCAGTTCCATCAGTATTCCGGGACGTTTGCCGGTAGCTTTGATGTACAGATCCGCGAATCCGTTTCCGGATCCGAGTTCGGTCTGATATCTAAAACCGGAATATCCGAACAGTATCGACATGAACGTTTTGTGTGTATTCTCATCATAATGGTCGCGCGGAGACTGTCCGTCCAA
>CAKQHC010000144.1 GCA_934234005.1 uncultured Methanomassiliicoccales archaeon
CACTCATGCATGGCGGGATTTTCCAAAGAAATCCGAAACAACAACCATTGCAGCATCCAACAGCATCCAAATCATAAACAGGATTACCAACCATGTTTCCGCCAAAGCCGCACTTCCGGAGAAAAATGAACCTATGCATACTATCAGAAATGCCGAACCGAATGCTCCGCAAACAAACCTGTTTGTCCTCCAGCATTCCGATAATGACATCAACATGTATACAGTCGCACACAGCGCGAAACCGTATGCCACCGAAAGATGCAGCCAATGTATGTAATCCGACGGTACGACACCGACCGTAGATAACAGGAAACCTGCAGGTGCCAGGAAAAATCCGGAATAAGCCGTAACTCCGCGGCCGAACATAACTTTGGACATTCCGAACGCCATCAGCACCAGTCCGCAGCAAATGCATGATGCGTTGAATGCCACTTCCGTCACGCGCACATGCGAACAACCCATGTCCGAAAGCATATTGCTTCCGAATACCCACCCGGGATCGGCGATATCTGCCACAGACCAACATACGGTGAAGCAGAATACGGCCAGTATGACGGACATTGGAAATATTGCCGGACAATCCAATCTACCAGACATCGGCGTTACTCCGACATGGCGGTTATTATAATTTGTCCTTCGGCAAACGAATGTTTTGCAACCCGGGATCATATTCTGATTGCGCCGAGCGCAAATGCAACCAATCCGAGAACCATACCTTTCTTCGCATATTTCTGTGCCTTGTGGGGATCGGAGTGTACGATATATGCGCAATATGCGAAAATGATGTCGGAAACAATAACAATCAGATACAACGGTCCGAGAGGGTTGATATACCCTGTAAGAGGAATGAAACTAAGCAGAGCTCCCAAAATAAAAAAGAAAGACGCAACGGTTGCGGCACGTTTCTTTCCTATTCTCATGGGCAAAGTGAACCTTCCCACATCCCCGTCTTCATCCTCTATGTCTTTGGCAATTTCTCTGCCTATGGAAACGAGCATTGCAAGCAAAGCCACGCTTGCATTCAGCATGATATTTCCCACAATGGCCGAACCCAGCAGGAACAGCATTCCCGTTAAAACTGCTATCGTGATATTGCCGATGAATCCGCGCTGTTTGAAACGCGTTTCGTAGAGTACCATAAGTGCGGCGGCTATAAGCACCACAGCGATACATCCTATGTCAAAAGACAGCAGAGAAGCCAAAACAGATACTGTCAACATACCGTATCCTATCTTTCTGGCACTGTCGGGCGTTATCTTTCCGGAAGGTACCGGGCGCTCGGGATGCGAAACTTTGTCGATCTCATAATCGATGGAATCGTTCAATGCATTTCCGCCTGCGATGAACACGAACACCAGAACCGCCACAAGTATCAATTCGACGGCGTAATCGACGATATCCGTACCTGCGGCCATCCATACGGCAATGAATGTTCCCACTATGCCCATAATACAATTTCCGGGCCTGAACAGCTGAATGTACTTGTTCATCGTCCGAAGGATGACTAAGTAATTCATAAATATGGCGGAATGGCGATGCCAAGCATAATATTGATTGAGCCCATACCTGCCCTCGGTAATCGGTTTTGTTGATGCAGAATGTCATAGGATTGATTCTTGTGTACGCCGTAATCGCGGTGTCCCTGTTGGTTTCCGTACATCTTAAGCGCAATGGGTCCAAAATCGATCCTCGCAAAGTAACCCATATCGGAGTGGGTAATTTTGTCTTTATATGGTGGATGTTCTCGGAAGGGTGGGTAATGCTTGCCTTCTTCGCGATACCTTTTGCCATAATTTTGCTATTGGTTATGTTAGGCAACAACCGTCTGTCGGATACGGAATTGGGCGAGATTTCCAACAAACTCGGCCACAGAAGCGGTCTGTTTCTTTATGTTGTGAGCATAACCGTTATGATTCTGCTGTTTTTTGACCATTGGTTAGCCGCAACCATCGGAATCGTAGCCATGACCTATGGCGATGGGGCAGGGTCGGTATTCGGAAGAAGGTTCGGCAGACACAAAACCGTTAACGGCAAATCCTTGGAAGGGTCGTTCGGAGTGTTCTTGGTTACCTCCGTCGTCTCCGGGATCGTTGTTATTCTGTATACATTCCTGTCAAATGACGTATCATGGGCGCATACCGGATCGGTAACTGCCGTCATTCCGATGTGGTCGGTATGCATCCTGTCCGGATTGCTTGCTTCCGTAACAGAAACGGTCTGCCCAGGTAACAGCGACAATCTGGTTATCCCGATTCTGGTTGCGCTTATGTGTGTTTTG
>CAKQHC010000145.1 GCA_934234005.1 uncultured Methanomassiliicoccales archaeon
ACATAATCTTAACTGTAATCCTGTCCGTGAAATCTTTCATGGATATGGAAATCACGGGAAACAAATTCTTCAGTTTCATGCAGTTTTTGTGTTCCCGAACTTTCAGACCGTTGACCATGTGTTTTCTTTGTAATTCATATTGAAAAATGCATGTGACATTCAATAGAATTCAAAGATACAAAGCTAGGGTAAGAATTCTATTCGCAAAAATCGTAATGTTAAAAAGCATAGATTTTGTGAAATTATCAATTACAGCAGTAACATTCCGGAAATGTTATAGCTGCGAAGACTCTGGAAGATCTGTGTTAGAAGTTTCAGCCGGAATAATAACAAACGGACATTCAGTCCTCTGTTTCCGTAAGGGTTCATCCAAATATGACTATTTGTCATTCAGGTATGAATTTCCAGGAGGAAAAATCGAACACAACGAAGATTCAAGGCAGGCTCTTGTTCGCGAATTAAAAGAAGAGCTGAATCTGGAAGTCTCAGAGTCGGAATTAAATCTGTTTACCGAACAAATTTTTGATTACCCTGATTTTTCGGTACACATCCATTACTTTATTGTAAATATTATCAGTCCAAAATACGAGTTGAAAGAACACGAATCCGTATTGTGGAGCTCTCCATCCGAATTGCATAAACTGAATTGGGCAGATGCAGATCGCGCAATTATTTCTAAACTGGAGGCACATCTTGCATGAATGAAGAACTATTGATGAAAGGTTTGGAACGCGGGTATATAGACAGGACCGTGACAGCATCAGACGGATACAGGCCGCAGCTTATTACAAACAATCCGGATAAAAAGGAAAAGGTCATAACTTCATTGAAACAGGAGATGGAAACCTGTGATGAATTCATGTTTTCCGTAGCATTCATAAATTCCGGAGGAGTCAACGCACTTGCACAGGAGTTCAGGAATCTTGACAGAAAAGGTGTGAAGGGAAGACTCATTGCATCACAATATCAGAATTTTACGGAACCGAACGCACTCAGGGCTCTTTTGAAAAATAGAAACATCGACGTCAGAATAATCACGGAAGATATTTCCAAGATGCATACCAAATGTTACATTTTCAGGCACGGCGAAGTATATAATGTGATAATAGGCAGCAGCAATCTTACCAACAGTGCATTGTGCGAGAATATCGAATGGAATCTGAAGATCAATTCCAAAGATTCGGGCGAGATTATAGGCGATATAATATCCGAATTCGAACGTGATTTTTCGTTGGCAACCATTGTAGATGACAAATGGATCGAGATGTATTCCAAAATATACGGCGATCAGAAACGGATGAGAATGCTGCTGGCAGAAAAGAATCCGGAAATGCCCGGAATGGTCGGACGGCCGCAACCCAACAGAATGCAGAAAGAAGCATTGGAGGCCATAGAAAAGATTAGAGGTTCCGGCGAGGACAGGGCTTTGGTAATATCCGCTACGGGATCCGGTAAAACATATCTCTCTGCTTTCGATGCAAAACTTACGGGAATGAAGTTTTTGTACATAGTCCATCGTCTGCCGATTCTAAACAAAAGTATGTTGAGTTTCGAGAAAGTTATGGACGGAACGGAGACGATAGCTAAATACAATCCCGATCTTAACAACTTGAATGCAGATTGTACGTTTGTTACGATACAGACGCTCAGCAGACCTGACGTATTGGAAAAGATTTCCCCGCATACATTTGAATATATTCTTGTTGACGAAGTGCATCATATCGGGGCGAAAACATATCTGCGTGTGCTTAACCATTTTAAACCAAAATTTCTTCTGGGTATGACTGCCACTCCCGACAGAACGGATGGTTTTGACATCTATGAATTTTTCAATCATAACATCGCATATGATATTCGTTTAAGAGAGGCAATGGAATACAAACTTGTTTGTCCGTTTCATTATTTCGGTATATCCGATCTGTCATTTGACGGGGAGAGCGACGGGAATTATGAAGACTTTCTAAAGACACACATAGACGAAAGGATAGACAACATCATTGAAAACGCAGAATATTTCGGATATTGCGGAACCCAGCTCAAAGGATTGGTATTTTGCAGGAATCTGTCGGAAGCAGAGGAATACTCGCGCGAATTCAATAGACGCGGATACAGGACGGAATGGGTTTCCGGAGCCATGAACAGAGATGATGTCGAAACATGCATCGAGAGATTGGAGAGCGATGATGCGATAAATCCGCTAGATTATATTTTTACAGCGGATTTATTCAACGAAGGGGTCGACATTCCTGCCGTAAATCAGATAGTTAT
>CAKQHC010000146.1 GCA_934234005.1 uncultured Methanomassiliicoccales archaeon
GTTATCATGGCGCCCGCCCCGTACGTTTATTGGATGGTTTTGAGGTGTTATAGATTGCATACTCATGCAATTTAAAAGTCCACAAACGGAACAATGTCGCAACACGTACATCCCATGCACATGGTTTTGCTTGTCATGGAATTCATTCCGTTGTCGATCATCGCCTGTTTCTGCATGCGGGCAATCTTCAGGGCACGGTCCGCAGTGGTTTTTTCAGGCAGTTTGCCCAATGCTTTTGTCAGATTCTCGCGGTTGAACGAATTGATCCTGAGTGCTCTGACTCCTGGAATAACTCCCATGGAACACAGACGGTTCAGGGTATCATTCAGTTCTTCGTCCGATTCGCCGAACCCGTAGATAATATTGGAAATCACTTTTCCTTTTCCGAATATTTCTGTCGCATATCCTAGCATTTCGAATATGCCGTCGTAATCGAGGTCGGGACAGATACGTTCGAAGAGTTCTCTGTTGCAGCATTCGATATTCAGTTTGATTTCGTCCGCTCCCGCCTTTTTCAGGCGTTCTATCTGTTCCTTCGACGACACATACGGTTCAACGCCTATCGGCATATCCGGATATTCCTTTCTGACGGCTTTTATGATGTCTTCGAATCTGCATACCGTTTCTTCCACGCTTCCCACGACGCCGCTGGTGAACGAAACGCAGTCAACCTCCTGGGTTGCCGTCGATTCGCGTATCATTTCCATTATGCGTTCGGTCGACAGATGCTTGTCTTCTTTCAGAAGCGGCGAACTGCAGTATGCACAATGATACATGCATCTCGGATCCAATGTGAAGAATGCCTGTCTCGGACAGTGTCTTACAATGGGCTCTATTTCGATATTATCGACGAACGGTTCTCCGCCGTGTGTGAGATACAGACTTCCGTCCGCGCGCTGATGGAGTTCGAATTCTCCTTTCTCGTACGAAATCGGTTTCTTTACGCTGAATCCTCCGAATTTGAATCCGATTGCGCCGAAACCCGCTCCGGGTCCCGCTGTGGAATGTGATACTCTCACTTTGGGATCGAAGCCTTCCGGGAGGAGAACTCCTCCTCCCAGAGCTAAAATTGCCTTTTTTTTCAGATTTTCTTCCATTTTGCTCCCTCGGCAGAATCCTCTATCTGGATTCCGACCTCGGTCAGCCTGTCTCTGACCATGTCGGCAAGAGAATACATTTTGTTTTTCCTGAGCTCCTTTCTCAGATCGATAAGTATCGACATGACGTCGTCCAGGGTTCCGTCGTCGGAACCGCTGTCGGCCGGAATTATATTCAGGATACCGTTGAATTCGTCAATCAGCGATATGTGTTTTTCGGCAGATTTTTTGGAAAGTGTGTTGTCCGCCATGGATTTGTTGGTAGACTTCACCATTTGGAATATAACTTCGATTGCCTGTCTGGTATTGAAATCGTCGTCCATGGCGTTTCTGAACTGGGTTCTGTACGATTCGATGACATCGCAGCAATCATTGGATTCGGAATCTCCTTCGGGAGCGTTCTTTACATATGATTTCAGTTCTCTGTAATTGTTAACAATTCTGGACAGTGCATTCTTTGCCTCGTTGAGCATATCTTCTCCGTATACCAGAGGGCTCATGTAGTGGGTATTGAGGAAATAGAATCTAATCGTCTGCGGATCGAATTTCTCGGCTACATCCTTGACGGTAAAGAAATTGCCGAGGGATTTGGACATTTTTTCTTCTTTTGACATGCCGTGGCCTTTGACCTGCAGCATACCGTTGTGCATCCAGTAGTTCGACAGAGGCTGTCCGGTGACCGCTTCGGTTTGCAGAATTTCGTTTTCGTGGTGGGGGAATATAAGGTCGTTTCCTCCTCCGTGTATGTCTATCTTCTCGCCGAGATATCTGTCGATCATGGCGGAACATTCTATGTGCCATCCCGGTCTGCCTTTTCCCCACGGGGAATCCCATGAGATTTCACCGGGTTTGGCAGCCTTCCATATGGCAAAATCGAGCGGATCGCGTTTCATTTCGTCTGCAGCTATTCTTCCGGACGACTGCATATCGTCGAGACTTCTTTTGGACAGTTTGCCGTAATCCTTGGCTTTTCTCACGGCAAAATATACGCTCCCGTCTTCGGTCGCATAACCGTAGCCGTTGTCGATGATCTTTGATACCATCGATATTATGTCTCCGATGCATTCGCTGGCCTTCGGATATATGTCGGCTTTGTTTATCCCGAGTTTCTGGGCATCCTCAAAATATCTGTCGATGTATCTCTTGGAAA
>CAKQHC010000147.1 GCA_934234005.1 uncultured Methanomassiliicoccales archaeon
GTACAAGGCCCGGGAACGTATTCACCGCGCCAATCTGTCGGGAATGTAGTCGTAATCCAACGGTTTGGAATCGCGTATGATGGACGAGGTCTTGTCGAACATGATCAGTTCCTGCTGTAACGTGTGAATCCGGAGCACGGGAGTATCTCTATGCCTTCCTTCTCCCATACGTCGCAGATCAGATTGATTCCGAGTGAATCGGAGGACATATGTCCCGACACCACCAAATTCACGTTTGCTTTCCTGGCTTCGGTGTAATGGTCGTCGGGGAAATGCATTCCCACGACCGTTCCTACGCCGGCGTCGGCCAGTTTCTGGTAAATCTCTTTCGGTGCCGAGGTTCCTCCGTTCATCTTGCATGCGATTCTCCCGCAGCTGGAATCGGGGCTTCCCACCATAATCTTCGGCGGACTGTTGTACTTTGCGGCCTCGCGGAACTCTGGTTCGGTATACAGCATATCGATCAGATCCTTCAGCTTTCTCGGTTGTCCGCTGTCGAATTTTTCCGTAAGGTAACGCTGCACCATATTGTCCGCGGGAGTGTGGATGTTGCATAACGGCACATTCAGCAATTTGGCGGAATCTACGGCCTGGTTGTAATTCAATCCCATGACATTGCGCATAACCTCGTCCATACGGGGTTTTACGAGGCCTTCGGAAACGTTTATCGGAACCCCCAAATCATAGAACATGCGGGTCTGTATCCACATTACTTCCGGAAACGGCGTACGGGCGGTTCCCAACGGGTGGTGTGCGACAAGGCATGATATTTTCTTTCCTTTTTCCCTCAGCCTGTCTGCAAGAAGAACTTCTGCGGATGTAACGTCGATTCCCCACATCATACATTCCGCGGGAGTCTCCTTTGCCGATTCGACACAGGCCGAAAAACGGGAATCTGCGTACGGATTCCAGAGGCGCTCGCCGTCAAACAGCTCTTTCCTGTCTTCCGGAAGGGCATCGTATGTTTTCCTGGCCCCGTCGAGGATTTCGCGGACTTCGTCTTTAGGGCGGAGATCGTTGGACATTCCGGTCTCGATGGCCAGCTTATAGGCATCGTACACATTCATGAATAACCCGATTGCACCGAATGTTTATAATCAAACTGCCCGACCGTTCGATGCGGATGCAAGTTTTCTGCGCAGAGCCGCCGGATCGAGGGTTATGGTTATAGCCTCCACACGGCCCACATTATCCTGTTCGGTAGCTGCCAAAGTCCCCGAAGCGATGTACGGTTCGAAACCGTTGTCGTATGCCGAAAAATATGTCGAAAGAACACACAGATGGGCCACCATGCCGGAAAGAACAATGCTGTCGCACCCCAATTCCGTCAGTTTTGCGGAAAGATCGGAACCGTAAAAACAGTTCATCGATGTTTTGTGCACAACCGTGTCTCCGGAACGGAAATCGACCCCGTCTATAACGGAATCGGCATTGTCGCAATTTGACATACAGTCTCCTCCGCCGTCAAAGAACACAAAGACAATCGGCAGGTCCGCCTCTCTGAACATGTTTATGGTAACGTTCAACGCGTCACGGCTGAGATCGAACGAATTGCGGAGACCTTCGGTAATATTGTAGAACTTGTTCTGAACATCCACCACTACCAATGCGGGACGCCATCCGTCGGGCGGTCTTCCTTCCATCGCACAGATATCAATCCAACACTTTAAAACCATTATCGCGATGTACACGGCGGTAACGATGAACGAAATCTGGACAGAGAAATACAGGCCCAAGACACTGGACGATGTCATCGGGCAAAAACACGTGACCCCCAGACTGAAATCCTATGTGGCTTCCAGAAACATGCCGCATCTTCTTTTCACCGGCCCGGCCGGAACTGGAAAGACCACCTGTTCGCTTGCTCTTGCCAGAGAAATGTTCGGAAACGAATGGAAAGGCAATTTTATAGAACTCAACGCTTCGGACGAAAGAGGTATCGATGTTGTCCGCGGCAAAATCAAAGAATTCGCCAGAACCGCACCCATAGGAAATGCCGATTTCAAAATTATCTTCATGGACGAAGCAGACTCGCTTACATACGACGCACAGGCAGCACTGAGACGCACGATGGAGAAATATTCGGGAATATGCCGTTTCATTCTTTCATGCAACTATTCATCCAAAATTATCGATCCCATCCAATCCAGATGCGCGGTTTTCAGATTCAAACCGTTGACTTCCGAGGATATACGCGGTTTCCTTACCATGATCG
>CAKQHC010000148.1 GCA_934234005.1 uncultured Methanomassiliicoccales archaeon
GATATACGGTATAACTGAAGAGATTCAACATGTTCTCATATTAATTCCAGTGCTGCAGACACTGCAGCTTCGATAGCCAGATATTTGTTGTCGGATCCTCCGACAATAAGAGCATCATTAGGGGTGATGTGTGTCTCCTCACGTATCTTAGCGGCAAGTTCCGGATCCTCTATATCAAGGTTCCAATCCGGAGGAATCATGAGAGCACCGTCCCTGATTACCACTGTGGTACATCCGGTGGCACCTACTCTGACACCGACATCTCTCTGCTCCATCCCTTTGTTGATTTTAGGAGCGCCCCCGAGAACCAGAACACTCTGTTGCTGCGATCCCATAACAGAATCCTTCAGATTGACATTGACTGGACGTATGGGGACCTGTTCGAGGAATGCGAGCCCGGTTTTGGTGATTGTGATTCCGGTCTGTTTTATCAAAATGAAATCCCACTCTTTCAGAGTCTCTATGATCCTGCGCATACTCCCTTCGCCTACACCGATTTCTTCCGCTAATCTTTTGCGGCCCAAACGTTTCCCGTCTGAAAGCACATGCAATGCCCAATAAACATTGGAATCGTTGAATCTGAACATAGGGCCGTACTGAGGTTCATCGATGATCTTCATCGCTATCGATGGATGTATCGTTTAACCAAAATAAAAAAGTATTTCAGAAAAGAACCGCGGTTAATATACTGTCAAGCAATGTTAGGAAAAAATATCCATCAAAATATAACAGAAAATATATTGGGTTCTTTCCGGGAGTATTTAACCGGGATGTTCTGATTTTTCCTTCGACAAATGTATCCGGAGCTTGCCGGCATTGCCGAACAAAGCAGTATAACTAAAAATATTCATATATGACTATTTTTTAATATGTGTCATGAAATTCCCTCCGGCATCGGACATACGCAGAATACGTAAATCATTGGATATAACGCAAAACGAACTGTCTTCTGCATCAGGAATCAGTCAAAGCACTATTGCCAAAGTCGAGCGCGGAAAAATTTCCGCCAGTTATGAAACGGTCGTAAAACTGTTCGAAACGCTGGAAAAACTAAAAAATAACGAAAAGAAAGACATCACTGCTGCAGATGTTGCTTCAAAAAGCGTTGTGACAATTCAAAGTACGGCGAAAGTTCACGAAGCCTCCGATCTTATGAGAAGTACCGGATACTCCCAGCTTCCCGTTCTAAAGGGCGAAACATCGGTCGGCAGTATCTCGGAAAGAAGCATATTCCAACTTCTCAGACAGGGAAATACGATGGAACAGCTTGGAGATATGGTAGTATCCAAAGTCATGGACGAATCATTTCCCGTAGTTTCCGATACCACTCCGATCTCATCCGTAACAAGTCTGATGGGCGACTGCGGAGCCGTATTGGTGTCTACCAAAGGCCAGATTACCGGCGTAATAACCAATGCAGACATTCTGAAGCTTATATGACGTCTCTGTTCTCAAGAAAAATGCCTTTATGATTCACGCGATACAGATCGAAATCATTTGCGACATAAGTATCGGGAAAAACATCGCATGCTTCGGACCGTACGGCATCAGGGTTGTCGTAACGGTTACTCAGATGTGTTAGAATAAGGTATCTTGCGTCTGATTTCAGTGCTGTCTCGGCCGCCTGCTTTGCCGTCGAATGCAAATGCTTTGCGGATAATTCGGCCTCCGAATCCATATACGTGGATTCGTGTATCAGAACATCGACACCTTTCGACGATTCGCATACGGCATCCGAGGGTGCGGTATCGCCCGTATACGATACTTTCATTCCGCATATCGCAGGCCCGATGACGTCTGAAGGTTTTACATTACCGACGGCCTGTCCGTTCTTAAGCATTCCCAGACCGCGTCCGTTGATTCCCAATGAACGTGCTTTGGAAACATTCAATGCCCCGGGTATATCAGGTTCGGTAACAACATACCCGACAGACGGTACTGTATGAACAGTTCTGTACACATCTATTTTGAATCTTCCTTCCGTAAACGATTCTCCGCCGACAACTTCGATTATATTCAAATCATAATTGATTCCGTCGTTCTCGGTGCTGTCTCTTACAGAACCTACCAATTTGGCAAGTCCCGGAGGGCCGTAAACATTGAGAGGTTCGGTTCTTCCGGACATATCCATTGTCTGTATC
>CAKQHC010000149.1 GCA_934234005.1 uncultured Methanomassiliicoccales archaeon
CCGGCAATCGACGTGACAACATCTATTGTATTCTTGGCGGAAGTTATTGCTTTGTTGGCATTACCGCTGACGCCCATGGCGGATGCTACGATCCACATATTGTCGTACAGCTTCTCCACATCAGTAGCGTTGTATAACACGACGCAGTCTACGCCGGATTTGCGGAGTTTGTTCGCCATGGATACATGCTCCCCCGTACCTCCGTCGCAGATTACGATGTCCGGGTCGGCGTTTATTATCCATTCATAATTCGGATCCGTATATCCGCCCACAATTTCTATTTTTCCGCTGTTTTGACGATCAACTACTTCCTGCGGATAATTGCTGTAGTAATCCGTTCCGACAAGATAATCTACTCCGCCTACGGCAGCCACGGTTTCGGTTATGGACGGCGCCAAAGACACAACTCTGAGAGGTTCGTTGGATTTAAGGGAAATACCGTCGCGGGCATATCCATAATAATTGAATCCGGTCTGATCTGTTGCAGGTATAACGGAATCGGGCCCAGATGACCTGGCCCAACAAATTATACCCTCATCATACGCATTAACAGAATGATAGTCCTCAACAGCCTTCCACAAACCGTCTTCTATTACATACAGGCCCCATGTAACGCCGTATAAATTCAACTGTCCGTTAATGGATACGAGATGCGTCTTGGTTTCATCGGAAAAAACCAAAGGCAGAGAATTCATGTCACAGGCCTCTTCCAATGCACGAACTGCATCCCAATCCTCCTGAAACGTCATTTCGGTCCAAACAACATTCCAGTATCCAAAATCAATAATCACGCCTGTGGCATCATCCTCTGCAGAGGTCGTCAGACCTATGAAAGGAAGGGATGATACTGCCAATATCACCAATAGAGCTGAAACCCCCAGTTTAATTGTCAACGACCTCATTAATTCGCCCCCCGCCATTCCTCCCTGGCGGATTGGATGTATGGTCATAGAAAAAAGTTCTAAGATAAGTAGTTCTGGTTCAAGTATTTAAATTGGTTAATATAACCATTAAATTTGAATTCAGTTGGATTTAATTGGAGGATAAAAATGCCTATTTGACCAAAAATATAATATATTAGTTCAATAACAACCAAAAAATCAGTATGTAGAAAATTAAACTTTATGGAATAATAATGATTGAATTACCGACAATGAGATATGCAGCCGTTCCCTATTGTCAAATTATGGCTGACAATCTACCATTTGAAATGCAACATTCTGAATCTGATTCATGATCATACATCGCTCTAAAATGCGAATCAACAGCCTATTGTTTCAACGACAGACTTCGGAATCTTTCCCCAGAATGCCAGACCTATGAGAATGACCTTTCCGTGCATGTTTGCGTAGTATTTTCTGTCATGAATCTGCTTCACGGCATTCTCCGCACAGACTCTCAAATCTTCTTCATTGTCCGCTTTCTTCAGTTCGATGATGATCGGAACGATATTTTCTTTCTTGGGGATCAGAATTATGTCGACTCTTCCGTTGCCGTATTCGGTTTCCGTCCTTACTTCGTAGGACGGAATCATTTCGTACAGTATTGTCATCAGAACGGCTTCGTAATGCAGTTCGGTTGTCAGATTGTAGTAACTTCCGACGGACAGAATCTTTCTGAGTTCTTTCGTCATGGTTTCGGCATCGCCCTCAGATACCGCACGGTTGAATATTCCGAATACTTTGTTGTTGACTGGGCGCAATTCCGAAGTCATATCACAGACTATGCTCATGACTTCTTTATTCGGGACGGATACGGAATATCTGTTATTCCCGATCGATACTGCTTTGAGATATCCCGACATTACCATAAGGCTGTATAATGCAATATCCGTATTGCCAAGTTTGGCATAAGTCAGTGATTTCTTCAATTCCACTTCGGCTGATTTACCGTCAATCAATGAAAGAATCTCAGAGAAATTGTCCGTATCTGTTCTTTCGAGAAGCCATCTTATCGGTTTATCGGATCCTGAATTTACCCAATATAATTCGGCAGAGAACTTATTGGATACGTAATTCATGATGCTGAACGGATTGTACACTTCTGCGTTTCCGAATCTGTATCCGTCGTACCATTCTT
>CAKQHC010000150.1 GCA_934234005.1 uncultured Methanomassiliicoccales archaeon
AGAGAATCCTTTTCCGACCATTTCATCATATTCGGGGTACATTTTCGTTGCTTTTTCAATGGCTTCGTTCAGAACCGAACCGATAATTTTAGTTTTGACCGATGGTTTGTCGGTATTGTCATCTTCCAGTTCCCATTTGGTCAGAATGAGAGTGTACGCAGCCATTTTGCGCATCATTTCGGAATCTGCTTTGGGCTTATCCAGAATGCAGATCCGTTTGGATGTTCCGTCAAAGTCTACGGCTTCTCCCATCAGCCCGTCGAGGAGAATCGTATTGAATGTCATGTCATAATTTACGGTAAACGTTCCCCTCAGTCCGAATCCGTATTTCAGTTGATGACATCCCTCGCAGTAGTATCTGCGGTAACGATGCATATCCGAAGGAGTGAGTCTCAGATAAGAGGGTACCGTATATCCGAACATAGCACCCAAATCGCAGATGGCAGTATAAACAAATATCCAAAGCCTGCTGGTCATCGATTCAGTACGTTCGGATGTGACTCAACGGTTATATAGATGGAACGGGTACGCGAAGCTACCGATGTTGTATTCGGTATGGTGAATTACTATGTCGTACGATGCACAGTCCGTAGACAATCTGACAGCACTTTATGAGAACCAGTCCCCCGCAGCATTCATTGCAATGGCAATGGAGGGTCTTCCCCCGTCCGATCACGCAGAACGTTTTGACAAAGGGGATCACGACGGATCTTCAAAGTGCGATTACAGCTGTTGCAACGACAGAGGCCTTTGTACTGATGCCAAGGGACATGCCTGTTTTGCAGGATGCATTGTTGTCTGTTGTATCTGTTGCTGTTACGCAACTCACGGATTCAATGGGCTCTGGACCTATTGGCCTTTCTGATTCGTTCAAATTCAGTTCCGTCGCATAGCATCGTCTGCGACGGAACCTGATTATGAAACCTTACCTTTCGGTGATTATTAAACCCACTCTTTTCTGTAATACCGATTGTAGGCATTGCTATCATCTGCCGGAAGAACGTATTCCGGGAGACATGGATTTTGCGACATTGGAAAATGTAATGCGTCATGTTTCCGAAGAATATGAAGCCGCATGGTTTATTTGGCACGGCGGAGAACCTCTTACGCTCAGGTTGGATTTTTTCAAAAAAGCTATCGAACTTGAAAAAACATATTTTGGTAAGAATCTTGATCGCGTGGGAAATACAATACAGACCAACGGTCTGAATATTAACCGCAGATTTATGGCATTCTGCAGACAGAATATGATTAATGTGGGCGTTTCCTATGAAGGTCCGTATAACAATGTTCTGAGACAAGGCGATGTTCAAAAGCCTCTCGATATGCTTTCGGACAAGGAAAACAAATATTCCGTATCATGCACAATATGTAACGAAACGGCATCAAAACAATTGGAGTTATACCGTCATTTCAGAGAAAAGGGGACGAATATTTCTTTCTCTCCCGTCATTCCCGCAGGATGTGCAAAATGTAACGGCACTGTGCCGGATGCAGAGGAATATATAAAGAACAGTATAGAAACCTTCGATGAATGGCTGTATGATAAAGATACTACGATACCTTTGATACCGCATTATCTCTATATTGTCAATTATCTCGGTGAGCCGACTCCGTCTGATTGTGCGCATACGTCATGTCTGACTAAATGGGTATGCGTCAATCCCAACGGCGATCTTTATCCGTGTGCCAAAGCAAGCCCTCGTGAGTTCTTCATGGGCAACATTAATGAGATAAATTCTTTGTCCGAAGCGTTTAGGTCTGACGGATTTAGAAACATACTGCTTGGTTCAATTAAACGCAGAGACAAATGTTCGTCGTGCGAGATTTACAGATACTGTAACGGCGGATGCAGTATGGATGCATATCACGAAGGCTCTATCGAAGACAACGGTAACGATTCATGTAAAATATACAAAGCAATATTTACGCATGTATCGGAAGAAATCCGTAAGATATTGGATGAAAAACCGGATCTTTCCCAGTATAATCTGTTTGTAAGAGATGCTATAC
>CAKQHC010000151.1 GCA_934234005.1 uncultured Methanomassiliicoccales archaeon
TACAGATTCGGAAACGCAGAGATATACAATCCGTGGAGCATTTTCTCGTATGTATATTTTAATTTCAAAGCGAAAGCGTATTGGATAAACACCAGTAGCAACGACATCATTTACACTCTGATTGACAACGCCACAGACGAAGTCTATCAGAATCTGACAAGCATCGCCAACGGAGAGCAAGTTACTGCCAGACTGAACCCCGCTATTTCAATGAGAGAGATGGATTCCGATCCGAATACAATCTACTCAGTCATGGCCGTTGCAGGTTACTTGAATGCAGTTCCTGTCGGAAACGAAGACGACGAAGATTCTGACGAAGATGAATACGAATGTGATTCGTATTCTATTTCCATCCCCAACAAAGAAGTCCGCAGGACATTTTTTATGATGATGGCGAAAAGACTGTTCAACAAGGGGCCTGATGTATTCAGCACATTACTGAAAACTTTGGAAAAAGGGGATGTACAGGGTGTGGAGAACAGTCTCAAGGAATTATTATACAGCCGTGTTCCGTCCATCGTCCTGAAGGACGAAGGCGACTATCAGTTGATAGTCGCCACCGCTGCCATGAACTCTAAGAGAAGATACGAAATTTACATGGAACAGGAAGCGGGAAACGGAAGATCCGACATGATTATGAAACACAAAATTCCCGGAATTCCCGATATTATAATCGAATTCAAAAAGAGCAAATCCAAATCGGACGACGAAACAATCCAACTGAAAGAAGCCGAAGAAGCAATCAATCAAATCAAAAACAGAGAATACTCCTACGGACTCGGCAAGAATCTGATTCTGTACGGAGTGTGTTTCAACGGCAAGAGACCGAAAGTTGTGATAGAAGCAATTTCTGAATAACAGTTGTAATTTGTCTCCACAAATTTTGTCCAAATTGTAAAATCGTAGAAAATATTTATAAAAAAGATGCAAATGCATCGGGTAGGTACGTTCTATGCCCAACACTGACGAACTGAGAGAACAAATCGAAGCCATCGATGAACAAATTATCGATTTGATTGCAACCCGCATGGAAATAGCAGATGAGCTTGCAAAGGCTAAGAAAAAATCCTCGCAGAATTATTGGGATGCATCTAAAGAGCATGAAGTTGTGAACAGATACCACGAGCTTTGCGAAGAAGTAAGTCTTAGCGAGGAAGAAGCGGATCAGATAGCCGAAGTAATCCTCCATATTTCCAAAGAGAGACAGAAACATTTCTTCGAATAAGCTGGATCGCGGATGTCCGCAATTGTTTCAAGAACATTGAAGGGGTGTGCCGGATGCAGAAGATGCATCAGGGTTTGTCCCCCCAAGGCATTTTCGTTGACGCCCGAAGGTTTGACAGATTATCTGGCATCGATAGATTTCTCAAAATGCAGAGGGGAATCCTGTCGCAGATGCGAACAGGCCTGCAGAGCGGGACTGATAGATGTTATGTCTATGATTCAGGAGATGTGAGATGTTTGTCGGAAACCCTCAAACATCATCTGAAAAACATGGAAAATCTCGCGATAGCGTATTCCGGAGGTACGGATTCATCATATCTTGTATCTGCAGCTTTGGATGCCGGTGTTGATTTTAGAGTATACCACGTCCGTTCTGCGTTCGAAAAAAGACATGTTACGCCCGATGCAACCAAATTATGTGCAATGCTCGGAACCGATGTGAAAATAATTGATGTTGATATTCTATCGTGTGCGGATGTATGCCGTAATGATCCGATGCGTTGTTATTATTGTAAAAAGGCCATTTTCGGAAGAATAATCGAAACCGCGCACCAAGACGGATACAATGTCGTTGCAGACGGAACCAACGCATCCGACGACGAATCCGAACGTCCCGGAATGAGGGCTTTGAGAGAGCTGGGTGTGGTATCTCCGCTGAGGGATTGCGGATTAACAAAGTCGGACATACGTGAATTATCCAGATTGCGCGGCCTCCCCACATGGAACGTCCCCTCAGATTCCTGTTTGGCTACGCGTATAAGCGGTGTACCTGTC
>CAKQHC010000152.1 GCA_934234005.1 uncultured Methanomassiliicoccales archaeon
GAAACAGGATCCGAAACAAACGTTTCTTCGCCGTTTATTGTTATTGAATACAGAAATGTCCCGTATGTTATGCCGTATTTGTTTGCGGGGGCATCAACCACGACGGAACGGATGTACGCACCCATTTGGATATTATCTACAGTATGCTGTCCGTCTTCATCGAGATATGTTATGGAGTATCTTTGAGTCGGATCAAAACTGTAGTCTATCGCAACACGTCCGTCGTAAGTTATGGTTTCGCACGATTTCCATTCCGTACCGTCCGCTTCCTTGACTTCTGTTATAATTGCAGACGTCGGTATGCCCGCTTCGTATGCGGGAGAATCCATATCAACCTGATATACCCCTGCGTTGTCCCCCATATCTGTTGTTATGCATCCGCCCAATGCACTGAGAAGAATCATGGTAATGACTGCAAGAACTGTATTCACGGTTATGCCTGCGGCATAAACATCCATTCTGGCACGTCTTGTCTTTTTCTCCATGTCCTCTTCGTTGGGTTCCACAAATGCGCCAAGAGGAACCACGCCGTAAAGCAGACCGCTGGAATCTACCTTAATGCCGTTGGCTCTGGATTGGATTCCGTGACCCATCTCATGGACAACCATTGCCACAAACAAAGCGACTATACCGAAACTTAACGGAAGAATCGGATTAAATCCGGGAATAGCCAATGCGTATTCGATGCCTATGCTGGATCCCGATGCTAGCCTGGAAGGAAGAGCCTGCAGCGATTTAATCAGCATATACATCATCATTATAAGCAGAACAGCTGTGATGATTTTTGATACAAAACCGAATGCTCTCCAGAAACGAGTATATTTTCCGAGCCTGTCCATCATTTTGAGACCGAGCTTGGTCTTAATCATAATACACGGGCCGTATTTTACAAGATGATAACGTTCGGCTTCTGCGGGTCTGAGACGAACCCATACGTATATCGGGATGTATATAATAAGCAAAAACAACAAAACGAGATACGCAGTGCTCATCAAACCCTTCCTCGTTGGTGCGTATCAAATACTCATATTTAGGAAGGTTGGTGTGATGGAGGATACACCGCACAGTCCCCGGCAACCAAGTTGATTATCTTTTCAGCCCATTTGAGCTTATGCAGTTTTACATCACGGTCCGAACCGGGCTTAGGCATGGGATTATCAAAATCGAAACCGATCATGAATATGCGTTTTGCTCCGAAATGACGCGCAATACAAACTGCACGATCGCCGTCTGTAAATCCTCCGTAATTCGAAACGGTATTTTCTGGGACCGACTGCGTTGTTAAAACAACAGGCCCTTTGAACCTCCACGCATATTCTCTTATCAGATCAGTATTGTCTCCGTGCGCATGGATAAATGTCAATGCACCGTTTTCGGATGCGGCGATCTGCGGTTCTATGTCTCCATCCAAATCCGTTACGACCACGTTCGGACGGAATCCTGCCGCCGTAAGTCTTCCCACGGAAGAGCCGGATGCTATTATAGGACCTTTCGGAGGCATTTCTGACAAATCTGAAACGAGTCCTGGAGAATTTCCGACAACAGTTACTGCATCTGCAAAGAATGCCGAAATCTCATCGTCATCTGCAAGATTGGAATTTACGGTAACAGCTTTCAAAACACGCACGGCCGCTTCGTCATCATATTGCGAATAACCCATGTCCTCTGTTATGGATTGGTATATTCCTTTCCAATCACTGAACTTCATCAGGTTCCACCGCTTTGGGAATCATCCTGTTCTTAAGGAAATTACAGAATACCGATAATGCCACTCCGATAACAATCTCAAATATTGCATTGGTGGAGGTGAATGTTGTATTCATATATGATAGGGCAAAATCGAGAATTCCTAACGCAACAAACGCAACGCTGGTAACATTGAGGCAATAAAAGATTTTACTGAGAGAGAACTTCTTTCTGTTCTGCAGATCGTTAATCATCATACCTGCAATGTATGTGTAAAAACCCATTGCAATAGGCCACAC
>CAKQHC010000153.1 GCA_934234005.1 uncultured Methanomassiliicoccales archaeon
GGACAGATGAGATTTCCGAAAACCGGAACGGTCACTGCGGCCGTTCCCTCTCTATTCTTATTCTGGCTTCTTCGACCAATTCGCATGATTTGCAACGGTTGCCGACGGTCGGTTCTCCGCATTCGCACAGATGTATCGAAGACTGCGGATAATTGGCATACAGCATCGGACGCAATTGGTCGTACGAAGACAGAATGCTGAACTTTGCTCCGGGAGAACGGTCTTCCAACTGGTCTATCACGTCGCGGTATTGGTTTCTCAATGCTTCTGACCAGTACGGACACTCTCCGTCCCAGTAATCCAAACCCGAAACCATGGCGTACAGCAAAGATTCTTTCTCCGGGATCGTTCTCAAAGGAAGAAATCTCGGTATAAGTCCGGGCTGCACCCTTTCGTGGGGTCCGAGACGCGCCAGCCGCTCGACGTCCCCGCGTACGAAATTCATCATCACCGATTGGGCCATATCGTCGAGATTGTGCCCGGTTGCCAGATATTTCACGCCGATTTTCCTGGCCTCGTCGTTCATCAGTCTTCTGCGGAACACGCCGCAATACGTGCACGGGCTGCTGGATCCGGATATCGGCGCAACCTCATCCATAGTCACTCCCAATTCCGTAAACGAACGAAGATGGAACGCAATGCCGCTGTCGTTGCAGAATTTTCTCACAATATCCACGCTGGGAGGGCGGTATCCGTCTATGCCTTCGTCTATCGTAACGGCATGAACCTCCACACCGTTCTTCGGACCGAAGACGTCCGATACCAGTTTGAGTGTAACCATACTGTCCTTTCCGCCGGATACCGCAACTGCAATTTTGTCTCCTTTGACGGCATGGATCTGCTTACGGATTTCTTTCCTGACGCGTTTTTCCACATAACGCATAAAGTGGTCGGCACAGAGATGCGAACCGTTGTACCTCACAAACGTTACGGCATCGCGGTTGCACAAATCACATTTCATCGGAACCACCGTGCATATCGGATTCTATGAGCGCTTCTAACTTGTCGGCAAGAACCTTGGCCGGTATCTCAGGCAAAGAAATCAGCGTAGTCCTGCCCTCGGCATCGGTCTTTATGGCAGTTCTGATAATGCCCTGCTTCTCCAAATCCTGCATATATGTCCAAAACTGCGTATGCTTCCTGCACGGAATACCGTATTCTTCGCATACCACCGCATAAGTTTTCTCGGCTGCGGATGTCGTAATATACGGACTTTTCTTTATCGCGCGGGATATTGCAAGAAGAACGGCCCTGCGGTTCGGATCCAAAGCGAGAAGTTTGCCTTCCGGCACGGCGCTGTATATCATTGCCTTGGCCGCTCTGACATGCTCGACCGTTATTTCCCCTTCCGAATCCTTCTCCGCCAATACGGCCGAGCGGTCCAGAAGCTCTATCGCCAGACGCGCATCGCCGTAATCCGCAGCGTTGTCGGCGAGCATATCGATTGCCCCGTCGCCTATCGTTCCCGGGATCAGTGCAAGATCTGCCCTGTCCACTATAATATCTCTAAGCTGCTGGCGTCCGTATTTGTCAAACATAACGTGATTTGATTTACGGAACGTAGATCTGGATGCTTCGTCGAGAAGGTCGTACACCGGCTCCTGCGAAATAAGAATCAGCGACAAAGCAGGCACATTCTCAGGCGTATCGGTGAAACGTGTCAGCTGATAGATTATGTCCACGGTCGTTCTCTTAAGAAGAACATCCGCTTCGTCCAGTATCACGACCATAGGCCTGCGGCCGGACATGAGGTGTCTTCTGATGAACTCCAGCATCTCTTCGACGGAAAATCCGCGGTTGGGACACCCCGGATCAAAATAACGCAGTATCTGTTGCAAAACCGCCGTTTCAGAGCCTCTGTTCCTGCAATTCACTATTATCGAATCTATCGGCCT
>CAKQHC010000154.1 GCA_934234005.1 uncultured Methanomassiliicoccales archaeon
ACTTTCATCCCACAATATATAACACTGATGTTTTGTTGGATTGATTGGATGTAACCTGCATCCCACACTCACAGGTTTTTCTAAATATTTAGTATATAATAATTATTATAATAGAAAAACAAAGAAATAAACTCTCAAACTCTTGTACTATAAGGCACTGTGCGAACATACCTTTTGAATCCATCAAAATTCGGAGATGTGTGAAAAACAATTCCTGCCGTCCGTCGGCATTATACAGCACTTCTGCAAAAGAATCGAACCCGGCATTAACCGACGTTTTCTACCATCAACAGGCCCACATGCGTTTATTTTCATACAACATGTGGGCTTTTTCTTACATTTCCAGACTGCAAATGGTTTCTTAATCTTGCTGTGTCCTGGGATCGTATTGTTCATTTGTTTTAACCGTATACAAACTCCCTTTCAGTACACAAATATGTTTTCTCCGGCTGATGCGGCTCCTTTTACAATGATTATATTCAATGTGATTTTAGCAAGATTGTTATTACAAAACAAGGTCACGCTGATTAATCCGGATATTGGTCCGGACGGACATACAAGTTCGATACTATTTTCGGAAACCGCGAAAGAAATCAGACCGAAATTCGGATTAACAATGCTTGAAACGGAGTCCGCTTTAATGAGGGAATATACGAATCTGCCGTCGTCGTAACTCTCTCCGTCCCTATCGGATTTTATGATGGTATATGTTCCCAAATCTTCGATTGGAACCGATTCCCCATAACTCTTGAGAATGACAATAATGTCTTTGTTTTCTTTTATATCGGCAAAATCGATGCAATCCGTATTCGAAGCGTATTCTCCGCCGTTGACCAGCCATTTGAATATATGCCAATCGGATGACAAAAATTCCACCTGCACCGCAGAACCGTATTCCGCCGAATATTTTGTGACGGAATCTGATTTCGAATCCGGAACCGCTTCATTCCCGTTTATCGTGACTGTAACGGAGCATCCCGATTCATTACGGTTGGATATGGATATCGTGTATCTGATTTTGGCAACAGTCAGATCAAGATTCTTCGCCTCGCTCCCGCTGACAATTGTAAAACTCAGATTTTCGTCCAGAACGTTCTTCGAATCCTTCACTTCGTATCCTTCTTTCAAAGATACTTTAACCGTACTGTCGACTTCGGCCAGAGGAGGACAGCTGACATAATCGGCATAACCCTCGTTTACCGTCATACTTATGGTACGCAGCGACACCGTGGTCTTAAGCGGTCCGTATATCTCCAACGTGCTCACAGCATACCAAACCTTGCCGTAATTGATCATCAGCGAATATTTTCCCGACGGAATCAGAGAATGAGAGTAGCAGTCTCCGATAATCCTAAGCGACATCATCTCCGAACCGCTGTTAAGAGCCAGCTCATACTCGGTAGAAAGTTTTTCGTTGATATTCAGCGTAATATCGACACTGTACATACCGCCCTGGCGTACTGCAACGGTACAGAAACCGTTTATCCTGATTGTTATCTTCATGTTGTCTTTGTCTTCGGAAATAACGGTATAATCTCCGGTACAGCTCCATTCGGAGAAGGAATAAGTTGTTCCGTTCACATATCTTAGCGTGATGACATCCATATAATGGAGCGCATTGGAATTGAAAACAATGCCTGAACCTTTGTGGTTCTTGACTTCGACAACTTCGATTTTCGCATCCCCGAGAGGTTCTTCTATAGTCAGAGTATAATCAATCTGTTTCCAAACAGCCTTCAGAACAACACAGTATGCTCCGTCAAACTCCGAAC
>CAKQHC010000155.1 GCA_934234005.1 uncultured Methanomassiliicoccales archaeon
CTTGATCGAATGCTTCGATAAATTCGTCATCTGATATCGTTCCATCCGCATATTTTATTGCTTTTTTGAAGAAGAACCATGTACGATCCATCGATTCGGGAGCAACATCTGGATCAGTTACAAAACGGCTAGCATAGGTTAGAGCTGGAATTCCGGCATAGTCATCAGGCACGCTAGCAACCATATTTAAATTAATTCTTAGATTTTGATAAATTTTATTTCTTTTATCTAAACCATAAGCTGTTGACATAGATATTGGGGAAAACGGATCCATTTCATTCCATGGAAATGTAAACTTTCCTGTTGCATCAATATAGCATTTAGAAATTATAGATTTCAATTCTTTACGTCTATTTTCATACTCAGATACTTTTTTAAAATATTCATGATGAAAATTCACCCAACTATATGTCATATTATTTCACCAAGGACTATTAAATCAAAACAAATTTGTCATTTTTCTTATCTTGTAGACGAGGGTTGCATATATTTGAATATTTTTCAATCTAATGATTATATACTTATCCTCAGACGATACTTTGTTCGGCAATTATCCAAGAGACTGGTCACGGTTTTCAAAAATATTTTCATTTAAGTTGTTAAAACCTTGTATGAGGTTCCAGCCGTGACTTTGACAGGAAATGAAGGTTTTGGATTATTGCCCTGATTATCTCCATAGCTATTAACTCTGGAAGATAGGCATATTTAACCCTCCGCTTGAATGTTGCATATATTCTTGATATGAGCAAAATGGATAGAATAATCAATGAGATAGAATCAGAAGCAATTGGATATACAAAGTGATTTACATCCGTTGTAAAATTCTGGATACGGCTGAAAGTTTAGCTGGGAGGATCATATTATCTATTTCTTACAGCCCCAACGAACCTGCGAACTTTATCGGAGTCCTTGTATCCGTCAGTCTCAACACCCGAACTGACGTCCACCGCAAAAGGTCTGAGCCTGCTAACAGCATCCCCCACATTCTCCGGAGTCAACCCTCCGGAAAGTATGTACGGTTTGTCGATCTCTCCGATAAGCGACCAGTCGAACGTGTTCCCGGTACCTTTTCCGTTGTCCAACAGGATATAATCCGCAGAAGAATTATCGGCCGAAAGGATGTCGGAACGGTTCTTCACTACAAAGGCCTGTATAATCGGAACATCGGTTCTTCTGCGCAGAGCATCGATATATCTGTTATCTTCGTTACCGTGCAGCTGCACCGCAGATATGATGCCGCGGTCCACCGCATCGGCAATAGTATCAATATTGGTATCTACGAATACGCCCACCGGAACTATTCCGTCATCCAGCGATTCCCTCAGAACGGACGCTTCGTCGAAACCGACAAACCTGCGGCTCGGAGGATAGAATACAAAACCTATCATTTCCGGACAGCATCCGTTCATCAGAACTATGTCTTCCTGCCTCCGTATGCCGCAGATTTTAATTTCGGTCACTTACGCATCGCCTCAATCATTCCCAATCTGTCTTTGCTTTTGACGAACGATTCGCCCATCAGAACTGCATCGAATCCCGCATCGCGTATGCGCTTGACGTCTGCGGGCGTCGATATTCCGCTTTCGGAAACCGTAACCACATTGTCGGGAATCATAGGTCTGAGATTCACGGAATTGCCGATGTCCACGGTAAAATCCCTGAGATCCCTGTTGTTTATTCCGATTATTCTCGCACCGGAGGATACGGATCTTTCCACTTCTTCTGCGTTGTGGGCTTCCACAAGGGCGGACATTCCG
>CAKQHC010000156.1 GCA_934234005.1 uncultured Methanomassiliicoccales archaeon
GCCAGGATGTATTTAAGTTTCGACCGGGGTTGCCCGAAAGTGGACTTAGTATGATATTGGAAGTTATTTGTATGTAAAACGAAAATCAAGGTGCATGGACCGTAAGGATCTCGAAGCAATCGTAGACAAGGATGTAATGGACTGCATCGAACGTATATGGTCCATGTACAATGCGCCGTTTGCCCGTATGATGGGGATCGAGCCTATGAAAATAGGCATGGATGCGACCGTTTGCCGTATGGAGATTAAACCGGATTTTATGAACAGTATGGACCGCGGACACGGTGCTGCGGTTTATGCTCTGATCGACCATACTTTTGCGTTTGCAACCAACATCACGCGCGACTGCACCGGTATAGAGACAAACGTTTCCTACCTTCGTCCCGCAAAAGGAATGCTGACCGCTACGGCAAAACCGATTAACCGTTCCCGTTCTCTGGAACACTTTTCCGTGGAAGTCATAGATAGCAACGGAAAACTTGTAGCCTCTGCGACATGTATTTCTTTCGTATTGAACAGGTGATACGATTACTCAGAGATATTGTCCGTATTGCGGAGAACTCGTGACGAGCAGTGCGGAAATCTGTCCGCGCTGTTATAAGAAAATACCGCAACGTACGGAATCGGTTCCCGAACAGCATATAAAACACGAATCGGAGCGCCGTTCCGACAAAACCGCTTTTCTTTTAGCTCTGATTCCGGGATTATTCGGTTTCTTGGGTTTGGGAAAAATATATCTCGACAGAAACAACCGCGACGGATGGATGTTGTTGGCAGCTGGATTGGTTCTGTTCTTTTTGGGAAACGGATTGATTTTCGGTACGGCCGGATTACTGGTTTTCCTGGCCATACCTATAATAATTCTATACGTACTGCTTTATCTGTATGCATTGGCAAACACGGCAGTAAATGGATTTTTTACTTCACTGGGGCTGAAAATTCAATAAAACCCTTTTTTCCTCATTTCGATTACGATGCAGGAACTCATCTGCGCCATATCCAATGCATTTTTACCGAATTGTATGTTTGCCGGATCATCCGGACACAGGCGTGAATACACTTCATGAATGGATAACGGCATATCCGATTCGAATCTGTTGTCGGGAATCATCAAAGATATTGCAGGCATAAATGTGACTATATGGTTCAAATCCCAGGGTTCAAAACATAGAAAACGGGCAAATGTCACTTTATCGAAGGATATGCAATCTCCTCCGGACAAAATTGTTCTGACATCTTTGGATACTTCGTTTATGTCGTCTCCTAAATAGAGGGATTCCGGAGAAATCCCGTACATCGAATCGATTCTATCCAGTGCATCGTGACCCAAATCTTTGGGATCGACGGAAATGGTTGCGTCATATACCGTATCATAATCCGAAAAGTCATCCGATAATCTGCATATTCCGATCTGAACTACAACATCTTTGGGATAGCCCGAAGTGCCTGTGGTTGCGATTTCAACGATATATGAGGACATAATGTATGAATTGAATTAGAAGTTATATTTTTCACGATTGAATACAAGGTTTAGTTATGTGTGAACTGCGATTTGTGATTAACGTCAAATGCAGTTTATTCAATCCGCGGCACAATAGAATATCCGTAAAATTCAATTTTTAATGATTTTTCCGTCCGTAAAATTCAATTTTTAATGATTTTTCCGTCCGTAAAATTCA
>CAKQHC010000157.1 GCA_934234005.1 uncultured Methanomassiliicoccales archaeon
GTCATCTGGATAAGCGATAATGTTACCGACGAGGTTTTGGTCATTTTCTCCGTGGGCCTTGCATTTGGCATGGCGTTTCTTTCCGTCAAGGTAGGTTTGTCCATGGCAATCGGTGCATTCCTCATGGGTATGATGATGTCCACCTGCAGAAAGAGCAAAGAAATCAATCACCAGATAGAGCCTATGAAAAACATGTTCATGGCCATGTTCTTCATATCTGTCGGAATGGAAATCAGCATAAATCTGCTTATATCCAACATAGCTTTGGTCATAATATTCTACCTGCTGTTTGTAACTCTGAAAACCGGAACCGTATTTTTGGGATACTGGGTATGTAATGAAGACGGTAAAATGGGATTCATCTCTGCATTGAGTCTTACGGCAATGGGAGAATTTGCGTTCATCATAGCCAAAGAAGCACTTGATTACGGTGTCGTAGACAACAGTTTCTACACATCGGTGATCGGAGCCGCGTTGATTTCAATGGTAATGTTGCCTCTGCTAACCAGATCCTGCGACAAAGTGTGGGACAAGGCCAGCGAAAAATGCCCTGCTGCACTTAGTACCAGAATAACCAAAATTAACGAAGCGCGCGATAATCTCTACAGTACTGTATACGATATGTCAAAGAAATCGCAGAGATCCATCAGGAAAAGTATGACGCATGCATACATAAATGTCCTCGTAATGATAATCGTGGAGATTGTATTCATATACGGTTTCGAACCTGCCGGACATTGGCTCTCCGAATTCTTTGGTTACGATGTTTGGTATTGGTACATCGGCATTTTATTGGTTAATTTCTTTATACTGTCCGTACCGACGGTCCGTTTAGTAAACAATATAAAACTACTGGACAGTTTTGTAATTGACTCTGCCAGACACATGTCTCAGATGGAAATAAGCGATGATTCGGGACGCGTATTTCAAAGATTCCTCAAAATTAACGCGTACCTTGTATCCATCGGAATCGACTTCATCATTCTGATGATTGTTCCCAATCCTCTGGGTCTTTTAGAACACTTCCTCATTCTGCTCATCGCTATAATAGTTCTGATAATAGCCATAATCAAATCAAAAAAGAATGAAGACCGTGCCGATGAGGAATCGGAAGAAGAATCTGAAGACGAACTTGAACCCCCTGAATCGTCTGTTGCTCTTCCTCCTGCAGATACTTCTGCCAAAACGGAAGACGATACAAAAAATGAAGGTCGGGATTAACCCGGCCTGTTTTTACCTTTTGCAGAGAGAATACCAGATATCTTCCGAAGCATCCATAACCTTGTCGGTATCCAACGTAGTTACTGAGGAATTGTCAACAACCAAATCTCCCTGACATAAAACGGTTTTTACATTCAGACTGTTGCCTGAATAAACAATGTTGGGTACAATATTATCAGGAACCAAAGGTCTGAGATTGGGTGCTTTCCCGTCCAAGATAACAATATCTGCATATTTGCCGACCTCTATAGATCCTATTTTATCCTGCATACCGACGGCTTTGGCACCGTTGATTGTAGCAAAATCCAGAAGCTGCTGTGCATTGCAAACTGTCGGATCCCACCTGCTGGATTTCTGCAGAAGGCCCAAAATCTTCATCTCAGAAAACATGTCCAAGCTGTTATTCTTTGTATTGCCGTCGGTTCCTATGGATACGTTG
>CAKQHC010000158.1 GCA_934234005.1 uncultured Methanomassiliicoccales archaeon
CAGTTTGTCGGGATGTCCCTCTGTGACAGACTCCGAGGTAAATAGAAGCTTCTCTGCCATTTCAATCAAGCCCTGTATTTCATACTCATTCTTATACTATTGTATCTTCGGAATATATTGTTATTATCAATATGTAATATTAGAATATATTATGCTTAATTGCATAACACTGTTTTAGAACTCATCAACATAGGAATTGTCTTGTATCAAGTAAGGTAAATCCAAATCCGATGCCACATTGCATTATGGTCTGTTTATGAATGAGAGTTATAGAGCATAAAATTTTACAACTCAAGAATATCTGGACGTGTATCAGCATATTTAAACCGAACACCGTCGGGCAAAACCGTTACAATATCTTCATAGACATTCTGATTGACAATACAAGTAGGATACTTCCGATTTTGTTGACTTGGCCAACAAGACCGTTATACACAGGTAAAACTGAGGTAACTTTAAGAAAATAATTACCAGCTATTCGCAATATACTCTGTAACCGCTGTGTCTGAAAGAATAACAACAGATTGGCTTATTGCTAAACAATTCCAAATTCAAAAATTTGACGAAGACCATTTAAATGCCTATGCAGTTCAATATAATTGTCGACTGACTCCATTGATTAGAATTAAAAATCAGATATGCACAATTGTAATACATGAATGGGGAATTTAAATTGAAGATACCGCAGACAGGAAAAATCGATTTCAGAGAAATCCGTGACGGGAACTACTATTACGTAGACAAATCGGAACTTATCTCAGATATTGTCGATGACGGAAACGGCGTATATCTGTTCACCAGACCGAGACGTTTCGGAAAAACACTCAACCTGTCTATGATCGATGCATTCTTCAATATGAATTACAAAGGAAACACATGGTTCGATGACCTGAAGGTCAGCGAACACGAAAACTGTATGAAACTGAAGAACTCGTTTCCGGTAATTTCCATATCAATGAAAGAACTGGGTATACGCGATTTTAATTTGTTCCTATCTGACGTAGCTACAAAAATGTCGGAGTTGTTCGGAGATTTCAGATATTTATCTGATTCAGATAAAATCGATCAAATTTATAAAGATTCATTCATAGCAATCAGGAAGAAAGAATCAAACGAATCTGATTTGAAAAACTCTTTGAAGTTTCTATGCAAAATGCTTGAACTTCACCACGGCGTAAAACCGATAGTTCTTATCGATGAATACGACAATCCCATTAACAGTTCGTTTAATGAGGATTCATACGAACAAATTCTTTCGTTTCTGAAAGGATTCTATTCTTCGGTTCTCAAAGACAATACTCACATAAATTTCGCAGTCGTTACCGGAATAATGCAGATTGCCAAAGAGAGTATCTTCTCGGGATTGAACAATCTTCGTGTAAACAACATATTCACGGAAAAATTCGACGAGAGATACGGATTCACCGAATCCGAAGTAAAAGAAATCTGCGAATATTACGGACATCCGGAGAAGTTTGCCGAAGCAAAAGAATGGTACGACGGATACAGATTCGGAAATGCTGAAATATACAACCCATGGAGCATACTCTTCTATGTATCCGTTGATTTTAAGCCCGGAACATACTGGGCCGGAACCAGCGGCAACGACATTAT
>CAKQHC010000159.1 GCA_934234005.1 uncultured Methanomassiliicoccales archaeon
GCCGTTGGATGTTTCAATAATTTTCTGAATGCGCCTTTCGCTGTCGTCAAGAATGGATTTGCATCTGTTTCTGAGAATTACCGATTTTTCAAAGTTCTCGATGCTTGCTTCCAAATCGAGTGTTCCCGATTCCAACAGCTTTACAATATTTTCCAGTTCTTTCATGCATTCTTCAAACGATTTGGCATTGACTTCTTCCTGAAATTCGCTCATTTCTTCACCTTTTCTTTTACCGAAGCAGTTACACTTCCGTCATTAAATGTAATTGATATATCCTGATTCAGAACAATTGAGTCTACCGAAGTTATTACTCTGCCCTCGGAATCTCTGACCATGCTGTACCCTCTGTCGAGAACATTCAGAGGGTTAAGCGCATCGATATGATCGGAAATACCCCTAAGTCTGATTTTTTTCTCGTTTAACGCGTTTGCAACAGCTTTGCATGAATTAGAATATAACGATTCCGCAATGCTCTTCTTTGAATCAACACTTACCGCAAGTCTGTCGATTGATGATTTGGCATACAGAACATCCAGTCTGTGTTTTATGTCAGATATTCTGCCTTCAACCGCATCGATATCACCGGAAAACAGATTGTCCAAATCCATTATCTTGTAATTTATGTATGTTGATGTCCCGTCTTTATCTATTACGCCGCTTGCGATTTTGAGATTACTGTCACAATTTTCCAATTTGCGTTTGATTGCTGTGCGTGCTCTGGTGTATAGATTGTCTATTTTATCGCGTATGTCGTTTTTATCCCCGAGAATTAAAGCTGCGGCACCCGTAGGCGTGGGGGCGCGCTTATCTGCAACAAAATCGGCTATGGTAAAATCGGTTTCATGGCCGACCGCGGATACAATAGGCACCTTGGAAGCAAATATTGCTCTGGCGACGGATTCTTCGTTAAACGGCCATAGATCTTCTATGGAGCCGCCGCCGCGTCCGACTATTATCACATCGACGTCCTGTTTATTGAGCAATTCTATCCCGGCGACAATTGTTTTAGCTGCATCTGCTCCCTGAACCTGCGCCGGAGCCAACAGAATATTGGCCGGAAATCTTGTACTGGATGTTGTAATGATGTCGTGAATGACTGCCCCTGTGGATGATGTTACGACACCTATATTTCTTGGATACGGCGGTAAAATTCTTTTGTGTGTGTTGTCGAACAATCCTTCTTTCTGCAGTTTGTTCTTCAACTCTTCAAACATCTGATATAAATCGCCTATTCCGGACTGACGCATATTTTCGATTATAAATTGAAACGAACCTCTTGATTCATAGAGATCTACGTGTCCGAAGGCGTTAACTTTCATATTGTCCTTAGGCTCGAAAGGCATTCTGCTTCTGGAACCGGCAAACAATACGCAAGTAATTTGTGCACTTTCGTCTTTCAAAACAAGATAGTAATGTCCGGAAGTCGATTTTTTAAGATTGGAGATCTCTCCGGTCACCCAGATATCATTGATAGACGGATTCGTTTTCAGAATGTTTTTCACTCTTCTGTTGAGAACAGTTACGGT